>JBFYPM010000020.1:0-4825 GCA_041303295.1 Bacteroidales bacterium | reverse complement strand
GGTAGCCCATTTTGCACTTGATCATCATATGACCAACTACAGCAGCTTCCTTACTGCAGGAATGGTGCCTGCCCTTGGAAATGTAATCAGGTACAGTGCGCAGCAGGAACTGCAAGCCGATCAGTGTGCAGTATCAGTCATTGAAGCATATGGCATGAGTTCGGCAGTACTGGGCTCAATGCTCAGAAAGGTGCTTGCTTACGGAGAGCTGATGGGCAATTACTACCTGGGATCAACGCAGGGATTCTTCCCTGACGCCGCCTTCAGGGCCATATCCTATTCCGATACAATAACTTATTTCTCAACTGATTACGAAAGACTGATTGCTCCTGTTATCTCCTTTAATGCTTTCCAGGCCTACAACCAGTCTCACTACCTTCTCTGCCGCCGGCTCCTTGAGAGAAACATTGCTTCGGGGGAGGCATCAGCTGAGGACAGGGTGCTTCTCTCACAGGCCATGATGAGGCTCGCGGGCTCGGACCAGGAGTATGAAAATGCACTCCTGGTTGTTCGTACGGTAATCAGCGGGACAGAGGAAGCACCTGCCGAGGCATTCAAGCAGGAAGCTCTCCTGCTTCTTAGCCTGGAACGAAGAAGAGAGGCAGAAACTGCTCTTACAAGATACGAGGCAGCACTCGGGAGGGAGGAACAGAAATATTCTTCCATGGCGGGCGACTGGTCTCAGATGATCAGCTACATAGCCTCGGAAAAGGAGTGGATCACCCGTACACGACGGAGGTAGGTAACACCTGGCCTGAAGATATTCACCGGAAAGATGATATTTACAACCCAGGCAGAATTTACCTGCCGGTATGGTAAAATATAAACTCCTGACAAACGTTTCCATTTGTGAATATCAACATAATCATGCCCGGAAAAGAGTATAATCCCGCCATGCATACCGCAGAACATATCCTGAACTCGGTGATGGATAAGATGTATCACTGTGGAAGGTCGTTCAACAGCCACATTGAAGACAAAAAAAGCAAGTGCGACTACCGCATCAAGAAAGGACTGTCAGGTAAAGAGGTCATTGCAGTGGAAAGAACAGTAAATGAGATAATTAAGCTGAAGATACCGGTGGGAGAGGAGCTTGTCAGCAGGAGGGAGGCCGATATAAGATACTTTACAGGTAAACTGCCGGAGAACGCCGGCGAAAACATACGGATCATCACCATCGGCAATTTCGATGCATGTCCGTGTATCGGGCAACATGTCTCAAATACATCAGAGATCGGAACCTTTTCAATTACGACGGCCGACTTCAGCGATGGTGTCCTGCGAATCAGATTCAAGCTCGACTAACAACCGGCAAGGTAAAAGGAGAACGGGAAGAGTCCTCTTCCAAAAAAAAAACCGGCTTTCGCCGGTCTTTTTTTTCTATTCCTTTGTCAGATTGACAATTAGCTCGATTATGGGAGGAATGTCGGCATCAGCTATCTTGCCTTTATATACACCCCTGACAATCCGGTTCTTGTCTACGATAACCACTGTGTAACTGTCTTTCGGCATACCCCATTCCTTCTGAAGTGTACCTTCATAATCGAAGAGGATGGTGGTATCATATTTCTTTGCCTTCTTACCTGCAATGGCCCGTACAAGCCCGTCAGGCTTCCAGGTTGATTTGCAGTCGACAATCCCAAAACCCTTAAAGTATTCCTGATCAATGATCTTGTCGACATCTGTTGCCTTGTTGACGGCATCATTGAACGCATCATTGAGATCAGATTCGTCAGGATCGACATAATTGATCTGAAGAACTTTGCCTGGCCAGGAGTTCATGGTGAAATCCTTCTTGTCAGAGTCGGTAAACACCCATTCGGGAGCTTTCTGGCCTATTTCGAGCGTGCCCTGGGCGACGGCATATGGCAGTATGAATGCTGCCAGGAGAATTGTAAATAACAGTTTTTTCATTTCAGAGGTTCTTTAATTATACCGAAAGATACTATTTTTTACTATTCATGCACATTTTAACCAGAAATGTGTAGAGCACCCGGCTTTCATAGGAACCCGACCGGGAGGTGCCTGCTCTGTGAAAAATTGAGAAGGAGCCTGCTTGCAGTGGAGGCAATAGTGGAGTCCTCGGTCGGCAGTGAAAATGACCGCAAGACCGCAGGACCGCAATACGGAGCGCAGCGACAGATTGACGATCCGCCAGCTGGCGGAGAGGAAATCCCGGATCCGCCGGCTGGCGGATCGGGACCTTCAGACCTCAGATTGAGACCCGCAGGGTCGAACCGAACCGCCGACAGGCGGTGAGCTCGCTGCAGGCCAACCCCGTACACGGAGTGTCGGGGCCCTCAGACCTTCAGACCTCCTTCCGGAATTAGCGTTAACTTTGCGTATGAAAATTCACGGGCAATGAAGATCAAAAAGGTCCGGCTCAGCGAAAAGGATAAGCGCAAAGCGTACAGGACTGCCGTAAGGAATGCTATCAAGGAAGCAGGAATCGACAGGCAGACAAGGTCGGTAGCCTATCGTAACCGGAAGAAATATACAAGGAAGGGCCGGGCAGGCATCGTTCATGATGATGAAGGCATCGGTTAAGATTATGACAGGCTGTATCCTCTCCTGCGGGGCAGAAAATGTGAATTTTCAGAGTGAACCGCAAGTGATCACGTGGCGAAGTAATCCTTTCTGATATCGAAATATTCCAGACGCTCTCCGCTGAAAGTTGTATATCCTGCCAGGAGATTGGCCGTCATGCATGCATGAACCGGCAGGATTACAACTAAATCGCCCACATTTATCTGACTGAATACCTGGTCAGTAACTTTCAGGGTTCCATGCTCTTGAGACAGCTTGCTGAGATAGCAACCATCCAGAGGTTCGCCCCAACTGTTACCGCTGACCTGGACCAGTTCCCCGAATATTTTCCTGCCGTCGCCTGTGACAACTGAGTCCCTTGCAAAATGAACGGCTCCGCCATAAAGGATGACCTCATTCCGGTCGCTGTGCTTTGCCACTACCGGGCATGCAACAGCAACAGCGATGTCATGAGTTGAACATGAGGTAATTACAGCCTGTGTGAGATCATAGAAGACAAAATTGCCAGGGCGTATCTCGTCAATCTTGCCAAAATCGTCCGCCACACTGCATGTAGGGGTGTCGCCTGTGGATATTTCAAGCCGGGGATATACTGACCTGTAATCTGCCGCCAGACCTTCAAGGAGGGCAACACTCTCATGATGAACACTGAGTATCTCATTCCTTGTCCGGCAATTGTAGCTATGCCCGGCATGGGTCAGAAAGCCCTTGAAGTGGATCACCTCAGAGGCTTTTACTGTATCAAGGATAGCATCTATCGTGACCCTGTCGCCTGACAGAACGCCGGTGCGCCTGGTGCCTGAGTCGATTTTTATCCAGACCCCGGCAGGATTTTTTAACACTTTGGAGAGGAGCAGGGCACCCTCGGAGTCCGCCACCAGAAGGTTCAGTTTTATCCGTTCAGCCAGCCGGTTAATACGGTCATGTTCACGTGTGTTAACGGGGAAAGCAACAGTGATGTCATCCCATCCGTCTGCGGCAAAATACTCGGCCAACCTAAGGGAAGAGACTGTTATGCAACTTATGCCGGCCTCCCTGAACCATCGTGCTATCTGCCTGCTCTGGTGTGTTTTGAAGTGCGGCCGCAGTCTTAAATTATGCTGGAGGGCTTTATCAGCCATGCGACTGATGTTGCGCCGGCACTTCTGCTCATCAAGCAGCATTACCGGCACGGTGAGGTTTTTCAGGATAGAAGTCACTAATAGAGTGGGTTAAGGTTTAAATAAGATGGATGTATTCCGGGTTCTTTTCACCGAGAGGACTTGCCCAGGCGACGTTCGTGTTGAGAAAATCAATCAGTTGCTTCATAGTGAGAAGTCCCGGAATCAGATGTTTTGTATAGTCAGGAAATCATTGAGTGGCTTCATGGCACGGAATGCTCCGGTAACCGTATCAAAAAAGTCCGCCGCCAGAACCTCGCCATCAGAATAACTCCTCTCAGCAAGGAAACTCTTCATCTTAATAAGTTCTATATGAGGATGATCCTTTGAATAACCTCTGGGTGGTACCTTCAGCTTTTCACCTTCCAGACCGTTGAAATACTTTTTGTATGCCCTGCTGCTGACAATTTCCTTCAGCTTTTCCCCATCTTCAGTAATCTTCTCTCTGATTGCACTCAGCCAGGGTGATGGTGGAATGTAGGATCCTCCGGCAACAAATGATGCACCAGGCTCTATATGAAGGTAATAGCCTGGAAATTTATCCCCGTTCTTCTTGCCGCCGCGGACCATAAAGGCCCCGAGATTGGTTTTATATACCGACTTGTCGTGCGAGAACCTTGTGTCGCGATTGATCCTGAATATGCAGCTCTTGGCTTCCAGTCCCTTGTAGATTGGATCGAACTTCACGATTTCATCAAGGAGCGCCTGTACAAATTTTTCATAGTTCCCGCGGGCTTCCAGGTAATGGCTTCGGTTGCCGGCGAACCACAGCCGGTCGTTGTTCAGACTCAGGTCACTGAGAAACTGAATTGTGGAAGGGTTAATAGAAGGCATAGATCAGAGTATTAAAGTTGAAAGTCAAAGCTGATTTTGTCAATAGCCAGGGAGTCTTAAGGTCCGGAGTCACGGCTGAGTCTGGTTAAAATTCAAAAAGTCTGATGATCGAAAGTAACTTGGCAATTTATCCAAAGATAAAAGTATTCTAATGAAGGGACAAGTGGAGGGAATAGATAGAAACTTAACAGTAACCATCAATATCTTTTAATAAGGAATGGGTGTCGGGACAAAAATGTTGCACATACGCTATATACGATTTAGTGATGGTAAGAGGCCGAAAT
>JBFYPM010000019.1:0-5134 GCA_041303295.1 Bacteroidales bacterium | reverse complement strand
CTCCTGTGACCGCTTCCATATCTCCCTGCCTGTCTCGTCAGTAAGTACTGCATCAAGTCTCAGCCCCTTGCGCTCCTTGGGTGTGGCATTGATGGCATAGATGCCCGAGTCGGCCGGATTGAACTGGAGATGCAGCGGAGCAGCTCCGTGCTTGAACCCGTAATAGCCTGCATTCTGATCGAGGTACCAGTCGTAGAACTGTCCCTTGAGTGCCGGCCATGGATTCTGGCTCTTCCACACAAGAAACCCCGTGTACCAGTCCCACATGTGTGATGTGTGCCCTTCGGCGAGCGACCTGTACTGATCATAATTGACCAGTTGCGCCTTTGTCACAAAGTCTTTCAAGTCACGCACCACTCCCATCCTTTCAATCATCCCATTGTAACCCATGTACTTATGATATTTCCATACCTCATTAACCTCTTTCCCTACAGGCACAACAAGGTCCTTCTCATCCATCATCTTCTTCAGTGACTCCATATTGGGAAGGCCTGCCGAGCCTATCTCAGGATTGAAGGGGTGCCATTTCTGAGTGAAAAACCATAGTGGCTCCCTGACATTGTAGGGACCATCAGCAGTACCGCCAATTTTGTTCGTGAGGATATCGGATGATGTGGATTCGCTGAAATAGAGCCTCGTACCATCAAGGGAATCAAGGGTATTTCTTATAAGGGTATCCAGTTCCGGAGGCGGGGGGAACTCGTTTCCGCCACAGATCATATAGAGTGAGGGATGATTACGCAGCATCTTCAACTGGTCAGTGACAGAGATCAGGAACAGGGAGTCGTTATCAGGATACATCCTTCGCACCTCCTGAGATTCCGCCTTCCTGAGAGTATCAGGCCACCGGCCGTTACAATCGCCTGTGATCCACAGGTCCTGCCAGACTAGTATACCCTGTCTGTCGCATGCCTCGTAGAACTCAGGCCTCTCAGTAATTGATCCGCCCCAGACCCTTATCATGTTTATATTCATCTCAGCGTGCATCCTCACCTCAGCATCATATCTGCCGGAATTGAGGCGAAGCATACCGTCGGAGGCAATCCAGTTGGCTCCCCTGATGAATAATTTCTGCCCGTTGATTGTAAATATCCGGGCACCTGTCGAATCGTCGAAGTAGCTACCCGCCTCCCTGAAGCCGAACATAAGATCCTCGCGGTCAAGGGTGTTACCCTTCTTGTCGTGAAACGTGATCACTGCCTGGTACAAAGATGGCTGGCCGATACCATTAGGCCACCATACCCTGGGATCGGTCTGTTTCTTCTCCGAAAAGGTCACAGTCACTGTGGAATGAGGCTCCATCTTCATCTTCTTCCGGTCAGTGTCTCCCATGTATGCCAGGGCAACCTCACCCTCCACCAGTTTGTCAGTAGGATTTACCAGTTCGGCGGAGAATGTCACGAAAGCAGGATCCTGCAACTCACCGGGCAAACGCGGTCCGGGCACCCGGGGCCTGGCAAAACCGTCACGGATGTCAATATCCCCTGTGACCTCAATGGTGACTTCATCCCATATCCCTGTGTTTCGGTCGCGTATAGGTTGAATCCAGTCCCACCCTGCCGTAAACTGCATCGTCACATCATGGCCTATCATGCCATCACCACCCTGTCCTCCATTGGGGTTACCCGGATGCAGAGGGGGTTCAACCTTCACAGCCAGACGGTTATGTCCCTGCCGGTTGAGCAGGGTGGTAACATTATACTTCTGGCGCAGAAACATGCCCTCGTGGGTTTCTTCATTCAGGCGATGACCGTTTAAGTAGATATCAGCCCTGTAGTTGATACCCCTGAAATTCAGCCACACCTGCTTCGTTGAATCAAGGGTCTCAGATGAGAATCTTGTAAAGAACCAGTATGTATAGTAATCTCGTCCTTCCTTCCAGACATCAGGGATCTGCTCGTTATTCATGCCGTACCATGGATCAGGCATCAGCCCGTTATTCACCAGCGTTGTAAGCACCGTCCCCGGTACAGTAGCATTAAGCCACCCGGCAAGGTCCGGCTCTTCGGCGGTCAGATGTATGCCGTCAGCTATAACCTCCGAGGCCCTCTTTGCCTTCCATCCCGCGGAAAGTGGGGTTACCTGGGCTGAGGTCAAAAGGGAATAAAGCAACAATATACTGATAACAAGTATCCTTTTCATAATTTCTATGGTCACTTTCAAGTACGGAAAGATATTAAAATATTCCTTACCTGAGGCCACCGGGAAGCTCTTTGAAGTAACGCGGGCTACTGCCAGTTGAAGGCATAAATAATTATTTCCTGATAAAGCTTTGATATTAGCCGGGGAATTTCAAAATTGCAGGTTCATTTGTTTTATTGATGCAGTCCACCGGTTTTAGAGAGCGCGAAAGACTCTTTGCACTTATTCTGACCCAGCACCGCCGGTGGGGTACCATTCTGATACCTTATATTCTGGAGAGGATCCCGGGCCGTGATTATTACAGCCTTGGAGAGGCCCTGTCACCATTTCCTGACACAGTCACACTCTCCGGCCTCGACAATGAGGAGAAGGAGGCAGTCAGGCTGGTGAACGAGTACTCTGATCGTAACCTCTTCAAGCTCTTCTCCAAACACCGGAGTGTCAAAGACTTCATTGACAACGTCACTGACAAGGATTTTGACAAGATTATCAAACCCTATATCGAATCGAGGATACATCACTGTCTTCACATTGCTCTCATTGATGAAATCCCGCTGTTTCTGCAAAAGACAAGAATCACAACACTCCATCCTGAAGACCGGCTTGCGGTAGCCAAAGAGGCAGCTAGCCCGGTATTCAGGTTTAACCGCAGTCCGGGAGGGAGCAGCTACAGCCTCCTGGTTGAATCAGGCGGCAAAGCCCTTGACCTTCGCAAACCATCTATAGAGATACTCTCAAACAAACCCTGCGTCATCAGGGCCGGCTATAGCATCCACTTCGTATCTGATATTGAGGGAGCAAAGCTGAAACCTTTCCTCTCCCGCGAAAACATCAGTATCCCGCGAGATACTGAGGAGAAATATTTCAGCACCTTCGTACTGTCGGTCATCAACACTCATAAGGTTACCGGTACCGGGTTCACACTCGAACAGTCCGAACCCGGCAAACAGGCTGTCCTCACCGTTGAAAAGAGTCTGGCAGGTACCCCGGTGGCAATCTTGAAGTTCCGGTATGACGACAGGGATGTCTTCTTCCCTGATGAGATAATGCACTTCACAGCCTTCAGCAATGAGGGTGGTAATTTCATTTTTCGAAGAAAGGAACGTGATACGGGCTGGGAGAAGAGATGCCTGCAGGCACTTGATGATTCCGGCCTGTTTACGGAAGATGGCATCAGTTTCATGACACCGGGCGCAAGGGAGGATAACGGCAGGGCAATCTATGACCTTGTTGAAGCCATTGCCTATAACAGGAAAAGGATTGAGGATACCGGCATGATAATACGCAAGGGCAGCCTTGACCAGCCATACAGCCTCGACCCGGTGGAGATCAGGCTCAGCCATCAGATAATAAACGACTGGTTTGATCTCAAGGCTGTTGTGCAGATAGGCGCTTTCACCATACCCTTCACCAGGTTCAGACGCAATATCCTTGATGGTATACGTGAATTCATCCTGCCTGACAGCAGCGTGGCTATTCTGCCGGAGGAGTGGTTCAGCCGTTACCGTGGTCTCTTTGAGATGGGAAAAGACAATGATGAGAGCCTGCTTCTCCACAAACAGCACTTCGGGATCATCAGTGAGGTGGTCTCCGATGATGAGTGTGATATTTGCCGCAAGCTTGGAAAACTGACTGTACCTGAACAGCTGCCACTATTGCCACCTCCGGCGGGACTTAAGGCCCAGATGCGTCCCTATCAGCTGGAAGGACTGAGCTGGCTTTACTTCCTCCAGTCGAACAACCTGGGCGGGTGCCTCGCTGATGACATGGGTCTTGGCAAAACGCTTCAGACACTGGCCCTCCTGTTGTGGAACAAAGAGCAGCGACTTCTTACAGGAGAGAGGCAGGCGGGATCGATGATGACACTATTCGCTGATGAATCCGTCCCGACTACGTCACTGATAATCGTACCGGCCTCACTCTGCCACAACTGGTACAATGAGATCAGGAAATTCTGCCCTTCAATGAGGACACTGATCCATCACGGCGCCGGCAGGAACAGGACGGCTTCGCACTTTACCAATTATGACATTATCATTTCAAGCTACCATACGGTGCGGCAGGACATAGAGTTTTTCACTGCAGTGAATTTTCTGTATGCAATCCTTGACGAAAGCCAGCACATAAAAAACCCCTCCTCGAATATTTACCGGGCAGTGACCCGGCTCAGGGCTGATCACCGGATAGTGCTTTCCGGCACGCCTGTTGAGAACTCACTCACCGATCTGTGGACCCAGCTCAGCTTCGTGAACCCGGGGTTGCTTGGATCACTCACCTTCTTTAAACGTGAGTTTGCGAGGCCAATAGAAAAAAATTACGAGGAGGAAAAAGAAAACAGGCTTAAGAAGATAATCCAGCCGTTCATCATGAGACGAACAAAAGAGATGGTTGTCAGTGAACTGCCACCGGTGACGGAGCAGGTGATACACTGCGACATGTCAGAGCAACAGGCAGCTGTCTACGAAAGGGAGAAGTCGGCTGTCCGGAACAGCATCATGGAGAACATTGAAGCCGTCGGCATTGAGAAGTCGGCCATAATAGTGCTACAGGGACTGATGCGGCTCAGGCAGCTGGCCAACCACCCCATTATGACTGACGAATCATACAGCGGCGGTTCCGGAAAGTTTGATACGGTGACATATAATATCGAGAGCGTCGTATCAGAAGGACACAAGATACTGATATTCTCCTCATTTGTTAAACACCTGGACCTCTTCCCCGGCTGGCTTGAGCGGAACGGCATAGGCTATGCCATGCTTACAGGCTCCACCCGTGATCGCGAGAGCGTCATCGACAGCTTCAGAAACGATGATAACATCAAGGTATTTCTCATCTCTCTCAAAGCCGGAGGCGTGGGCCTAAACCTTACCGGGGCCGATTATGTATTCATCCTGGACCCATGGTGGAACCCAGCCTCAGAGATACAGGCACTGAGCAGAGCTCACCGTATAGGTCAGGAAAAGAGAGTCTTTGTCTACCGCTACATATCGGG
>JBFYPM010000018.1:0-14366 GCA_041303295.1 Bacteroidales bacterium | reverse complement strand
ATTTCGTAACTTGATATAACTATTTGGTTAGTTTAATTAAATGGGGATGAGGGGTAATTCAAAATATAATGATGCTTCCATACATGATTATCTTAAGCGTTACTTTGGCTTTGACATGTTCAAGGGCAATCAGGAGGCTATAATCAGGAGTGTTCTTGACGGGGATGATACTTTTGTGTTGATGCCCACCGGCGGCGGGAAGTCGCTCTGCTACCAGCTCCCCGCGGTGATGATGGAAGGAACCGCGGTGGTCATCTCCCCGCTGATAGCGCTGATGAAGAATCAGGTTGACGCCATGCGTAATTTCAACACCACCGATGACGTCGCACATTTCCTCAACTCATCACTAACCAAGACCGCCATTGCAAAGGTCAGACAGGATGTGACACAGGGTAACACCAAGCTGCTCTATGTGGCACCGGAGTCTCTTACAAAGGAAGAGAACATAGAGTTTCTCAAGAGCATCAAGGTATCGTTCTATGCTGTTGATGAGGCTCACTGCATCTCCGAGTGGGGGCACGACTTCAGGCCTGAGTACCGCCGGATACGTCCCATTATCGATACAATCACCCGTGCGCCTATCATAGCACTCACAGCCACGGCAACGCCCAAGGTACAGCATGACATACTTAAGAATCTTGGTATCAGCGACGCTGCAATCTTCAAGTCGTCATTCAACAGGCCAAACCTCTATTATGAGGTAAAGGCGAAGCAGGATGCTGCCAGGGAGATAATCAAATACATCAAGAACAATTCAGGCAAGTCGGGCATCATCTACTGCCTCAGTCGCAAGAAGGTGGAGGAGCTGGCCGAGACGCTCAAGGTCAATGATATCAAGGCTCTGGCCTACCATGCCGGGATGGACTCGCAGACGCGGACCTTGAATCAGGATAAGTTCCTGATGGAAGATGTGGATGTGATTGTGGCCACCATCGCCTTTGGAATGGGCATAGACAAGCCGGATGTCAGGTATGTCATCCACTATGACATGCCCAAGAGTCTCGAGGGGTATTACCAGGAGACAGGCCGTGCCGGGCGCGACGGCGGGGAGGGGAGATGCATCGCTTATTACAGCTATGACGATATTGTCAAGCTGGAGAAGTTCATGCAGGGAAAACCGATTGCTGAGCAGGAGATAGGTAAACAGCTTCTGCTGGAGACTGTTTCATATGCGGAGTCATCCACCTGCCGGCGCAGGATACTCCTTCACTATTTCGGAGAGGAGTACCGGCAGGAGAATTGCGAGGCTTGTGATAACTGCCTCCATCCCAAGACACAGTTCGAGGGGCAGGATTTTGTTGTCAACATGCTTGAGACCGTGCTGGCGGTGAAGGAGAAGCATAAGGCTGACCATATTGCCAAGATTCTTGCCGGCACCATGAACTCGGCCATAAAGTCGTACAAGCACCATAAGCTTGAGACCTTCGGCATTGATGAGGAGAGGGACGAGCGGTTCTGGAACATGGTCATCAGGCAGGCGCTGATAAACAAGCTGCTGAACAAAGACATTGAGAACTATGGTCTCCTGGGGCTGACGCCGAAGGGGCACGAGTTCCTTGAGGAGCCGCAGAGCTTCATGCTCAATGAGGACCATGACTATACCGAGACCGATGATGAGGAGGCCTCTTTCGGGGCGCGTACCGCTGCGGCTGATGAGGAGCTTCTGAGCATACTGAAGGATCTCAGGAAGAAAATCTCGAAGCAGGCCGGCCAGCCTCCCTACAACATCTTCCAGGACCCGTCGCTGGAGGAGATGGCAATACAGTACCCTGTCACCATAGAGGAGCTGCAGAACATCACTGGCATAGGCGCCGGAAAAGCACAGAGATATGGCAGGGAGGTTGTGGAGGTCATTTCCAGTTATGTGGCCGAGAAGGAGATCATCAGGCCTCAGGATATGGTTGTCAGGTCAGTGGTGAACAAGTCGGGACTGAAGGTATACATAATTCAGAGCATCGACCGGAAGATGCCCTTTGAGGATATAGCCAGTGCAAAAGGCCTTGAGTACGAGGATCTTCTCTCGGAGATTGAGGCGATAGTCAGCTCCGGTACCAAGCTCAGCATTGATTACTACGTGAATGCTGTAATTGATGAAGACCGTCAGCAGGACATCTACTCATACTTCATGGAGGAGGCCGAGAGCGGGTCACTGGAGGAGGCTATCCAGGAGCTGGCGGGCGAGTTCGAGGAGGAGGAGATCCGCCTGGTGCGCATCAAGGTGTTGTCGGAGGGGAACTAGTCAGTCTGCAGGCTTCAGTCAGGCAGTAGGGGTTAGGCAATAGGCAATAGTGAGGTCTTCCATCTGCAGTTTGAGGTTCCGCCGGAAGTAGGAGACTCAATCCCGCATCCGCCGGTAGGCGGTGAGATCGGCGAAGCCAAATCCCGACCACGGAGTGAGTCGGGACCTTCAGACGTCAGACCTGAGACCTTTCGACATCGAGTCACCGCTTCCCGAATTGCCGGAATACGGGTAATATGCTGAGTATTATCACTGTCATAAAGTAGAATGGATATATCAGCTCTGCCGCCAGGAACGGGATTATTGGCATTTTCTCCCCCCTTTTCTTAATGTTGCGTGAGATGATCAGGTAATCCGGGAGCATTCGCATACTGTAAAGTACCGCCAGCAGAGGGAGGTGTGCCACTGATATGATTGAGGCCACTGCGGCGGCGGTGACGGCGGCGTTGCACGCCGCCGTGGCTGCGGCGAGGATGAGGGTGGCAGCGTCATTGTAATAATAAGTCTTGGATGCCCAGCGGGCGCGCTGGCGCAACAGCGCCGCAGCCGTGACCGCTGTCGCGGTCTCCACCGCCGCCGCACTGCTGCCTGCATAGCCAATCCTTCCCTGGGCACGCTTGATGGCATGCATCAGGAAGATATCATCACCCGAGGGTAACCCATCACGCAACTCCCCGGCATGGCGGAGGTAGACATCCCTTCGGAACGACATGTTCGCTGCGTTGCACATCACAGGATGCCCCGCCACAACAGCAGCCTCGGTGATCGCCTGCAAAGCCGAGAACTCAAACATGCCAAAAAGCGACACAAAACCCTTCCCGGGTCCGTTGTAGACTTCCCCCAGGATCATGTCAGCGCTCCCCGCCCCTAAAGCAGCCGCATCAGCGTTTTCAACGCCGCACCTATATGCCCCCGCGTGAGCGCTGACCCACCCCGGCCCGACAATACAGTCAGCATCAGTCGTCAGAATCAGCTCCCCGGCAGACTTTTCAATACCATATCGTAATGCCCGCTTCTTTCCCGGATACGGATTGAAAATCAGTCGTATATTAAGTGCGCTTTGTGGCTTCAGCCTTTCTGCGAACTTACTGACAACAATCGGCGTCCTGTCGGTGGAGTTGTCATTCACTATAATGATTTCAAGGAGGTCTGTGGGGTAATCCTGCCCTGACAGGCTCTCTAGCAGGGTGGTGATGATCTTTTCCTCGTTCCGGGCTGCCACAACAACCGTAACCCGGGGCAGGTTGCCGGCAGGTGACATGGAGCCATATCGTGTATGGCGTAACATCAGCCACATGATGATTATTCCAACGGAGTACAAGGCAACCGGTAAGATCAACCAGTTCATCTTTATACTGTAATAGTAATGTCAGTCATTTTCCTCAATCCTCAGTCTTAATTCCGCAGTCCGCAGTTCCCAGTCCGCAGTCCGCAGTCCGCAGTCCCCAGTCTTCAGTCAGGCAATTGGCAGTTAATCAGATATATGCAACGACTGCTGGCTGCCGTCCATATCCGCCAGCCGGAGGATGCGGGATTGAGCCTCCTCCCTCGTCGGAGACTCAGACTGCCGACAGGCTGTTACGCCATCCACTCAAACATCCGGTAGTGTGCCCCGTTCATCCCCATAGCCTCGTATGTCTTCTGTGCACGGAGGTTCTCCGACTCCACGTAGAGGCGCAACCCGGCGATACCCTGGGCAATACCTTCTTTCTTTACATGGTCATACATCATCCTGAATACGCCTTTGCGACGGTATTCAGGTATCACATAAACTGACTGAAACCACCAGATATTGGCGTTACGCCAGTCGCTCCACTCGTAGGTTATCATCAGTGACGCCACAATAGCCCCGTTCTCCTCTGCCACATAGTACTCACCTTTATGATTGTCGTTAAAAACCGCCATGACACCTCCGGTTATCACTTCGCTTCTCAGTTCAAGACCTTCCGTCTCCATGGCCATCGCCTGCTGGAATGAGATGATAGTTGCTGCATCGTTGGGGTGAGCTCTTCTTATTGTTATCATTTGTCTTCGTGTATTTAAGCTTAATGTCTTACTATTTTGGAGGGCCAGGGTGTCCAATGTCTCAAAGTATAATGTCTGAAGGTCAAAAGTCCCAAAAATTAAAGGAACCGCAAGACCGCATGACCTCAAGACCGCAGGACCGCAAGACCTTCCGACCTTCCGACTCAATACTCATCCCACGCCTTGATCTCCATCTCGCTCTCCGGCACGCTGCAGAAGGCATGGATGAAGGCCGATGCCAGACGTGCGTTAGTGATGAGCGGGATGTTGTAATCGACCGCACTGCGCCGTATCTGGTAGTCGTTGTTCAGCTCCATGGCCGACAGGTCTTTAGGTATGTTTATGACCAGGTCCACGACTCTCTTCTTTATGAGCTCCACGGTGTTGGGTGTCGCCTGCTCGTCTGGCCAGTGGGCCATCTCCGCCTCCACTCCGGCGTTAGCCAGGAACTGTTGTGTGCCACGGGTGGCATACAGCTTTAACCCGCGCCGTTGCAACAGTTTTGTCGCTTCAAGCAGATCGGCCTTGGCCTTTGCCGGCCCTGATGATATCAGTACAGCCTTCTCAGGCATGCGGTAACCGACAGAATACATTGCTTTCAACAGCGCCTCAAAGAAACTGTCGCCGATACATCCCACTTCACCCGTCGAGGCCATATCCACTCCCAATACCGGGTCGGCCTTTGCCAGGCGTGAGAAGCTGAACTGCGACGCCTTGACACCGACATAGTCAAGGTCGAATACCGACTTGTGCGGCTTCTCCCAGTGTACACCCAGCATCACCTTCGTAGCCAGTTCTATCAGGTTTATCTTAAGCACCTTGGATACGAAGGGCATGCTTCGGCTGGCGCGCAGGTTGCACTCAATGACCTTGATGTCATTCTCCCGGGCAAGAAACTGTATGTTAAATGGTCCGGAGATATTGAGCTCCCTGGCTATCTCCCGTGAGATTCGTTTTATGCGTCTGACAGTCTCAAAGTAGATCTTCTGCGGTGGAAAGACAATTGTTGCATCGCCCGAGTGCACCCCGGCATACTCCACATGCTCACTGATGGCATATGCCACTATCTCACCGGAGGAGGCGACTGCATCAATCTCTATCTCTTTGGCATATTCAATGAACTCCGACACAACCACCGGGTGCTCCTTAGAGACGCTGGCTGCCAGCTCAAGGAAATGAACCAGCTCACTGCGGTTGGATACCACGTTCATCGCTGCCCCTGAGAGTACATAGGAGGGACGGATAAGTACAGGAAACCCAATGTCTTCAATGAACCGGTCAATCTCTTCAAAACTCAGCAACTCCCTCCATCGCGGCTGGTCAACACCCAGCATGTCGCACATAGAGGAGAACTTATGCCTGTCCTCAGCCCTGTCGATCGACTCAGGAGGTGTTCCCATGATAGGCACTCCCTGTCTGTGAAGCCTCATCGCCAGGTTATTGGGTATCTGTCCGCCCATCGACAGTATCACTCCGCGCGGTGTCTCGAGGTCAATAATATCCATCACCCGCTCAAATGAGAGTTCATCGAAGTAGAGCCTGTCACACATGTCATAGTCGGTGCTGACAGTTTCGGGATTGTAATTGATCATCACCCCACGCAGTCCCTCCCGGCGGATTGTATTTATCGCATTAACAGAACACCAGTCGAACTCCACGCTGGAGCCAATACGGTAGGCGCCGGAGCCCAGCACTATCACTGACCGCTTGTCGTTCTCGTACCATATGTCGTGCTCCATCCCGCTGTAGGTCATGTAGAGATAGTTGGTCACGGCAGGGTACTCGGCGGCAAGTGTATCAATCTGCTTGACATAAGGCACAATGCCTCTGCTCTTGCGATGAAAGCGGACTCTCAGCATTGACTCGTTGCTGGCACGGCTGTCAGGCTTGAGAACGTGCCTGGCAATCTGGAAATCGCTGAACCCGTTAATCTTGGCATGAAGCAGCTCCCTGTCGGTGAGACTCTCCAGTGTCTCACAGGCCTCAAGTTGCTTCCTGATGTTGTCAATGTTCTGGAGCTTGTACAGAAACCAGCGGTCGATCCGCGTGAGCTCATGTATCCGGTCAATCTCCACTCCATTCTCCAGCGCTTCAGCAATGGAAAAGATCCTCATGTCAGTTGGTTCTGAGAGCTCCTTCTCGATGTCACTGAAGCTGAGATGACGGTTACTGACGAAGCCGTGCATACCCTGTCCTATCATTCGGAGACCCTTCTGTATTGCCTCCTCGAACGTGCGTCCGATAGCCATGATCTCACCAACGCTCTTCATGCTGCTGCCAATCTCATGAGCAACACCCTGGAACTTGTTCAGGTCCCAGCGAGGAATCTTGCAGACGATATAGTCGAGTGCAGGTTCAAAGCATGCGGTGGTGGTCTTTGTGACGGAGTTTTTCAGCTGGTGGAGCCCGTAGCCCAGGGCCAGCTTGGCAGCCACGAAGGCAAGGGGATAGCCAGTAGCCTTCGAGGCCAGGGCACTGGAACGGGAGAGACGGGCATTCACCTCAATGACACGGTAGTCCTCTGAGTTTGGATCGAGAGCATACTGGACATTACACTCACCGATGATACCTATATGACGAATTATCTTGATCGACAGCTCCCTAAGTTTGTGATATTCACTGTTGGTAAGCGTCTGGGAGGGAGCAACCACAATGCTCTCACCGGTGTGTATCCCAAGCGGATCAAAATTCTCCATGTTACACACTGTGATGCAGTTGTCGAACCGGTCGCGTACTACCTCATATTCAACCTCCTTCCAGCCCTTGAGCGACTCTTCCACGAGTATCTGACCCGAATAGGAAAAGGCGCGGGCGGCAAGGGCTTTGAGCTCATCGGTATCGGAACAGAACCCGCTGCCCTGTCCGCCGAGGGTATATGCCGCACGGATAATTATTGGAAATCCCAGTTTCTCTGACGCCGTCAGTGCGTCCTCCACGGTGGTAACGGCCATGCTCCTGGGGGTCTTAACGCTGATCTCGTCAAGTTTTTTCACAAACAGCTCCCGGTCCTCAGTGTTCATGATAGCCTCCACCGGGGTGCCAAGCACCTTCACCCCGTGCTTCACGAAGACACCGTCGCGAAAGAGCGCCGTGCCGCAGTTGAGTGCAGTCTGCCCCCCAAACGAAAGCAATATGCCATCAGGCTTTTCACGTTCAATGACACGTTCCACAAACTTTGGAGTGACAGGAAGGAAATAGATCTTATCGGCAATCTTCTCCGAGGTCTGAACGGTTGCAATATTCGGATTGATGAGTACCGTGAATATTCCCTCTTCGCGGAGAGCCTTAAGTGCCTGTGAGCCGGAGTAGTCGAATTCACCTGCCTCGCCTATCTTAAGGGCGCCGGAGCCAAGCAGCAGAACCTTTTTTATATCATCCTTCATTGTTCCCGTTTGGGATGTAAAAATACAAAAATTGCACAGGGATTGGTTGTATTTGAAAAAAATGTATAAATTTGCACAATCAATGAATAAAAATACAACATGAAAAGAGAATCGCGACTGATTCTGATTGAAAAGCTGGTGAGGGAGAATGCAATCGCCTCGCAGGAGGATCTGCTTATGCTTATGGAGGGCGCAGGGATGAAGTGTACGCAGGCGACACTCTCCCGCGATTTAAGGCAGATGGGGATCAGCAGGGGTTTTGACGGCAGGGGCGGATACCGCTACATGCTGCCGGGCAAGGAAAGCAAGGCGTCTGAGCTGTTGCCCGGGCCTGAGACGGAGGCAATAACTGCCATGACCTGGGCAAAAGGGTTGTTGCTAATAAATACGCCGCCGGGATTTGCATCAGCCGTGGCAATCAAAATTGACCGTGCCCGGCGGTATGAGATTGCCGGCACTGTTGCCGGCGATGATACCATACTGCTGATTCCGCGTGACAACATAAGCAATGAGGCTATTGAAGAGTGCCTCAGCACCATAATCCATTCGAACACAATAACGAAAATATGACATGAGACACACATTTATAATTTATACAAACCATCATGATCAAGAATTCCAGAAATGGGGGTTCTCTCAGACCAATTATAAATAAATAAATAAATCTACTGATGAAAAAAGTAATGCTTGCATACTCCGGAGGACTTGATACCTCCGTGATACTCAAATGGCTTATCAACAAAGGTTACGAGGTAATAGCTTTCGTGGCGGACGTGGGTCAGAACGACGATTTTGAGGCAGTCCGTGAGAAGGCTCTTGCCATAGGCGCATCTTCCGTGATAATCGAGGACCTTAAGCGGGAGTTTGTGACCGATTACATCTTCCAGGCCGTAAAGGCCAATGCCGTATATGAAGACCGTTATCTCCTTGGCACGGCGCTGGCACGGCCGCTTATAGCCAAAAAGCAGATCGAGGCTGCCATTGAGTATGGTGCCGACTATGTATCTCACGGCGCCACCGGTAAGGGGAACGACCAGGTAAGGTTTGAACTCACCTATTATGCTCTCAAACCTGACATCAAGGTCATATCCCCCTGGAAGGATCCGGAGTTCCTGTCGCAGTTCCAGGGCCGTTCTGATATGATCAGGTATGCCGCCGGGCACCGCATCCCGGTCAAGGCATCAATCTCAAAGCCCTACAGCGAAGACGATAACCTGATGCATATAAGTCATGAAGCAGGCATCCTGGAAGATCCGCTCTATTTCGCCGGCAAGGATATCCTGCAGAAGATGGTCATGCCTATGGATGCACCTGACAAAGAGACACATATTTCCGTCACATTCAAGGACGGCATCCCTGTGAATGTTACAAACAAAGATGATGGAACAAGTTACAGCGATCCGCTGGAGCTATTCACTTACCTGAATAAAATCGCAGGAGCCAACGGCATCGGCCTGCTTGATATGGTCGAGAACCGTTTTGTAGGTATAAAATCAAGAGGCATTTACGAGACGCCGGGAGCAACCATCCTATATGCCGCACATAAGGATATTGAGGGAATTGCGATGGACCGCGAGGTGATGCGGTTGCGGAACATGCTTGCACCGGTATTTGCCGAGCTTGTCTATAACGGCTTCTGGTTCTCCCCGGAGATGGAGTTCCTCCAGGCAGCAATGGACAAAAGCCAGGAGGTGATCGACGGAATTGTGCATATGATTCTCTACAAGGGCAACGTCATCATTGAAGGCCGTGAGTCACACTCCTCATTATATAATAAGGAGTTGTCAAGCATGGATATCGAGGGCGGATTCAACCAGACCGACAGCCTTGGGTTCATCCGCATCAATGCCATACGTCTCATGGCTCATCATGCCATTATGGAAGCTACCAGGAAAAAAGTTGCCGAAGATGCACCTGTGGGATAAGGGAGGCACTACACGGGAGTCGCTTATCAGCTTCACCTGCGACAGCGACAGGTCGTATGATGCGAGGCTGGCTCCTTATGACATCGTGGGGTCAATGGCCCACGCTGTCATGCTTGAAAAATGCAGGCTGATCACAGCCGGCGAGAAGAATCAGCTTCTTGCCGGCCTGGCCAGTCTCTTTGAGGAGACGGCGCAGAGCGATTTCTCCATCGGAAAGGATTTCGAGGATGTTCACTCCTGGGTGGAGTTTCGTCTTCAGGACCTGGCAGGGGAGGCGGCGGGGAAGCTGCATACCGGCCGTTCACGGAACGACCAGGTGCTGACGGACATACACCTTTATATAAGACACCAGTCATACCAGCTGGCGCATGAGCTGAAGGCACTGGCTGATATCTTATTGGATCTCAGTGAGAAGCACAAGGAGGTTCTCATGCCGGGTTTCACCCACATGCAGGCCGCCATGGTAACCTCATTCGGGTTGTGGTTTGCCTCATATGCTGAGAGCCTCTGCGATGATCTGCAGGTGCTGGCCGGTGCGAAGGCTCTTGCAGATGCTTCTCCCCTGGGTACGGCAGCCGGATATGGCACCTCCCTGCCCATCGATCGTGAGTTGACAGCCTCACTGCTGGGGTTTGAGAGACTGGTCATTACATCACCGTATGCCCAGATGAGCCGCGGGCGTATTGAACGTCAGGTAACCGGCGCCATCGCCTCTGCGGCTAACACACTCGCAAGATTCTCCTCAGAAGTTATCTTTTTCATGTCGCCGGGTTACGGGTTTGTTAAGCTCGCAGACGACCTGACAACCGGATCGTCAATAATGCCGCAGAAAAGAAATCCTGATCTCTTTGAGCTTGTAAGGGCGAGATGCAACAGGCTGCAGGCTGTGCCGGGGGAGGTGGCCATGATGACTGCAGGCCTTCCTCCCGGATATAACCGCGATTACCAGGAGCTGAAGGCGATCATTTTTGACGCCTTTGACGGCATCATGGAACTGGTGCCGGTGATGAAGTATGCCCTGGCAGGACTGACGGTCAGGAAGGATATCATGACAGATAATAAATATAACGACATATTCTCAGTAGAGGAGGCAAACCGTATGGTTCGCGAGGGTGTTCCCTTCAGGGAGGCCTACCGGGCTGTTGCAGGAAAGGCAGGGCCTGGTTCTTTCAGGTTCCCTGAGCCTGCCGATTACTCGCATACCGGCAGTATTGGAAATACCGGGCGGGAACTCATTGTAAAGAGGATCAGGGAGCTGATGAAGGGTTTCGCGGAAGGATACTCACCGGGGGAGTTGAAGTTGAAAGTCTGTAAAGTCTAAAGTCTAAAGTCTAAGGTCGAAAGTCCAAAGTCGAAAGTCCAAAGGTCTGATCCGCCAGCTGGCGGATCGGCCCTCTATTTCCTCCCCTGCAAGCAGGCTCCGTCGCTAAGTCAGCCCACCGGGCTGACTCTTAACGCTCGGCCCTCTATTGCCTGAATGATATTATCAATAAAGAGATCAAAAAGAAAATCCGTATCCGTCGGGCCGCCTGAGGCTTCAGGGTGGAACTGGGTTGAGAAGAAGGGCCTGGTGAGATGCTTCATCCCTTCGTTGGTGTTGTCATTCACATTGACGAACAATGGCACCCAGCCTGCGGGCAGAGTGTTGTTGTTTACGGCAAAGCCATGGTTCTGGGAGGTGATATACGCCCTGTCGGTACCCACCATCTGCACAGGCTGGTTGTGACTCCGGTGACCGTAACGCAGCTTGTAGGTATCGGCTCCCGCGGCCAGTGCCATCAGCTGGTTGCCAAGGCATATGCCGAAGATAGGCTTGTAATCATCAAGCGATCTCCTGATATGATCAATTGTGGCCCGGCACATCTTCGGATCACCGGGACCATTGGTGAGGAACAGACCGTCATACTCCTCGGTACTGTAATCATAATCCCATGGAACCCTGATGATAGTTGTATCCCGCTTCAGCAGGTTACGGATGATATTGAACTTCACACCGCAGTCGACAAGCATGATACGGTACCTGCCGTTGCCGTAAACCTGACGAGATGTGGTACTCACTCCGGCCACCAGGTTGACCTTGTTGGGGTCATAGAATTCTGTTGTCGTTCCCTCGGGCTCCACCTTGCCAAGCATTGCTCCCTTCTCGCGGATCCGCTTTGTAAGCGCCCGGGTGTCAATACCATAAATGCCCGGCACATCACTTCTCTTCAGCCACTCGTCGAGGCTCTCGATAGCATTCCAGTGGCTGTATTCAAATGAGTAATCGGACACTATAAGGGCAGAGATATGCACCCCTGACGACTCATAGAACAGGTACAGGTCATCCTGTTCACTTTTACCAGGTGCCCCGTAGTTGCCAACAAGCGGATATGTGAGGCATAGTATCTGTCCCCTGTAGGATGGGTCAGTCAGGCTTTCGGGGTAACCGGTCATGGCGGTATTGAATACAACCTCGCCGGCTGCGGCTACCGTTGCGCCGAACGACCATCCGCGGTACACGGTGCCGTCCTCAAGCGTTAGTCTGACACTCAGTCTGTCGTTGTTTCTCATCTATGATTTTATTGCGCTCTCTATCTGTCCCAGGGCTTTCTCCACCAATGACCTCGGGCATGCCAGGTTCATCCTCATGAACCCTTCACCACCCGGACCGAAGCGTGAGCCCTCATTCATTCCCACTCCGGCCTTCTCCACGAAGAACTTCTGAAGTTGCTGTCCGTTGAGTCCCATGGCCCGGCAATCGAGCCATATCATATAGGTAGCCTCAGGCCTCACCGGTTTTATCTGCGGAAGATGCTCACGGCAGAAATCCACCACCAGGTTGACGTTGCCCTGAACATACTGCATCAGTTCATCAAGCCACAGGTGGCCGTGGGTGTAGGCTGCTTCCGAAGCTACATTTCCGAAGATATTGCCGAGGTGCAGGTGAAGGCCCACCAGTGTCCTGCGGTATTTTTCCATCAGGCCAGGGTCCGGGATGATCATTGAGGAGGTTGAGAGACCTGCCAGGTTGAAGGTCTTGCTGGGCGCCATGCAGGTTACTGTTATTGAGGCAGCCTTCTCGGAGACCGATGCAAGTGGTACATGCCTGCTGCCCTGAAGAATGAGGTCAGAGTGTATCTCGTCTGACAGGATGACAATTCCCTTCTCATGGCATATGGCGGCAAGTTCTTCAAGTTCCTCCCTGCGCCATGCCCTTCCCACAGGGTTATGAGGGTTGGAGAGGATGAGCATCCTTGTATTCGTGGTGATGATCCGCCGAAGGCCTTCAAGGTCCATGACCCACCCGTTTTCAGTCTCAAGGAGGTTGTTGTGCACCAGCTTGCGGCCGTGATCAAGGGCAGCTCCGTGGAATGGGGTGTATACCGGTGGCTGGATGATGATTTCGTCACCCGGACCGGTAAAGGCCAGGGTGCACATATTCAGGGCCGGAACCACTCCCGGACTGAATTCAATCCACTCGCGTCTGATGCTCCAGCCGTGTCGTGCTGCAATCCAGCCTGTCAGAGAAGAATAATACCCGTCAGGCCTGTTTGAATACCCGAGTATCTCATGCTTCAGTCTTGCTGACAGAGCTTCGGTTATAAACGATGGTGTCCGGAAATCCATGTCGGCTACCCACATGGGTATGACATCGGCCCTTCCGAAAACCTCCTCTCTGAAATCATACTTGATGCAACTGGAATTCTCCCGGTTGATCACCTCATCAAAGTTCCACATCTGGGGATGAATAATGTTCCGGGATGCAAAGATATCATATTTCGGCAATGAACAACCTTCGCTTCCGGGCTGTTTAAAGTGCGTAATTCAATGATTTATAAGGAACATAAATTATTGTTGAAATATTATTCCCTCTGAAGTGTAAAAGTTTTATTTTTACGTAGCAAATACAAGTACCAAAACAAAGTTTTTATGAAAAAGATTTTCACGAAAATACTGGTTGCTGTTATGATCCTGACAGTCGCCGGTGCATACTCCTGCAAGAACAGGGGTGAATCCAAAAAGCAAAAAGAGATTAACATGGTTGAGCTTGAAGCTCTGGAGCAGAAGATCGAGGAGAATGTCTATCCTCTTCCCACCTCAGCTGAGGTCGTCAAGAAGCTGACTGACATGGACCTGGGTTACATAATCGGCTCAACGAACCCTCCTGCCAGCGCCCGTAATTATGTTGAGAGCTATAGCCGGTCAGTCAATCTCGGCGTTTATGGTGCCGATCTCAGTTATGCCACACTGTATAACATGCAACAGGATGTGATCGATTTTCTTTCGGCCATCCGTACGCTGGCCCTTGAGCAGAATCTCTCAAAGATTTATGATGAATCACTTTATGACAGGATCAAGGCCAATTTTGACAACAGGGACACCCTCGTTAACATTCTTACCGGAGCTTTTGACCGCACCTATTCATACATGGTTGATGCCGGTCAGGCAAACCTCGCCCTGTTGATGGTTGGCGGAGCATGGGTTGAGGGGATGTATCTCACCCTCGCTGTCTCTGAATCAGGTGGACACCTTTCGGGTTTTGAGACGGTTCTTCTCGACCAGAAAAAGTCGTTTGAGCTCTTCGAGGAGCTGGCTAAACCTCATGCTGAGGATCCTCTCGTCTCCAGGATGCTTGCCGCAGTGCAACCCGTCCGTGAAATCTATGCAGCACTTGGTACGAGCCTTACAATGGAGGACATTGAGGCGATGAAAACGGCCGTGACAGCAGTCAGGTCTGAGCTTATTAAGTAAACAGAACGAAACAGAGTAAGACCGCAAACAAAACTTGCGGTCTTTTTTTGAGGTTATGAGGGA
>JBFYPM010000017.1:0-3682 GCA_041303295.1 Bacteroidales bacterium | reverse complement strand
TCTTCTATGGTGACTATTCCCCCTTCGGGTCCTTTTTCTATGTGGATCCCGGCACTCTGCCCACGATCGAAGTTCCAGCCTCCGAAATAATTCCTGACGGTTTCCTCGGACATGTCAAGCTCATCTGCTATCTTCCTTATGCTCCCGTCAGGAAGCTGGTCCTTGATCTTCCTCAGATCTGAAAACGTAATTGTTCGTGCCATGATTTAAAATGGATAGATTTCCCCAAATATACAAAATAATTACAGATTCCGGAAATAAAAACCTCTCTTTAAGGTTATTTTAACATTTTAGATTTCAATGGATTGTATATCCCTGATAATATATATGTCATAGTCTCCGAGGTACTCGAATCCTGCTTTTTTGTACAGCTGAATTGCGATATTGTTGCTCCTGTGCACCTCAAGCTTGACCTGGAATCCTTTCTCCTTTACGAATTTTAGCGACTCATTCAGGAGTATACCTGAGAGTCCCTTTCCCTGGTATGCAGGGGTAATTCCGAAGTGGTGCAGGTGTATGCGTCTGCCATCGAATGTCATCCATGAAGTGCCGATAATCTCCCGGCCTGTGTCACCGCCGCACATGATAAGCATCATGCCCCCCAATTCAATGCTACGCTCAACAGCAGCCTCGTCGTCACCTCTCTCGGGCCTGCTGAGCGCGGTGGCTTCCCAGAGCTCCATTATGCCCGGGAAGTCACCTTTTGCGTATTGTCTGACGGTTATCGCCTGCATGATTCATCATGCCTTTTCGGAAGCCACCACGTAGAGGTGGCCCTGTTCTTCCCTTCTGACGGTTATTGCCGTACCCTTCGGTATAAACCCGGTCTCAGCCACGGCAGAGTATACCTCACCTGCTATCATTACCTTTCCTGAAGGGCGTAGGACAGTGTGAGCGGTTCCGGTGGTGCCGACCAGTGCCGTCAGCTTCTCCATGTCAAAGCTCACGAATCCGTCAGCCTGGTTCACCGATGTCTCAAGAGCCAGGCTTCCGAAGAGCCTGTTCGGGGCAAACAGTTTTCTCGAGAGCCACAGGGAGAGGATGAATGCAAGCACTGCCGCCAGGACCACAATGGCAAATGATGCAACCACCTCCCTCACTCCGTCACCTGAGGGTCCGAACCTGAAGACGATCTTGTCGATCATGACAAAAGCCAGTCCGGTTACAATGCCGATCACTCCCAGTACTCCTGTGACACCGAAGCCAGGTATGGCAAAGATCTCAACCATTACCAGAATTATGCCTATAATGAAAATCATCAGGTGCCAGTTGGCGGCCACTCCTTCCAGGTACAGGGGTGCAAAATAGAGCAGCGCTGCGAACACCGCTGCCGCCAGTGGGAATCCTATTCCGGGCGACTGCAGTTCGAAGTAGATGCCGCCGATGATAAGCATTATGAGAAGGCCTGATACTACGGGATTGATAAGCAGCATTATGATTCTGTCCACACCTGTGAGCTTAAGCTCTTTTATTGTATAATTCTCTATGCCGGCACTGGCGATCACATCCTCTACCGTCTCAGCCTCTCCCTCGCAGAAACCGTATTTAATAGCTTCAAGGGTGGTAAGAGTCAGTACCTGTCCGGTGTCGACGATACCTTTCAACACTATTGACGGGTCCACCATCGCCTGTGCTATTTCCGGATCGCGGTGCCACACCCACGTGGTGTCGCCATCCTTCACCACCGCCCTCTTGCCGTGGGCTTCCGCCGTGGCTCGCATCATGCCGCGCATGAATGACTGGTACTTGTCAGGCATCTTCTGACCGGTCTGGTCAACCACGGTGGCGGCGCCTATGCTGGCGCCTGGCCGCATGTAGATACTGTCTGCCGCTACTGCTATCAGAGCACCGGCAGAGATGGCCTGGTTGTCTATGAAGACCAGCACAGGGATAGGATAATTAAGTATGAGGGTGCGCATCGAGTCTGCTATATCGACCTGCCCGCCGTAGGTGTTCATATGAATGAGAATGAAATCGGCATTCACCGAGTCGGCTTCAACAAAGCTCTTCTTCACACTGCGCCATAACGGTGCCGCTATCATCTTGTCAATTTTTACCTTGTACACCAGGGTGGTGGTGTCAGGCCCTGTCTGCGCTTCTGCTGCACCGCCGGAGACGGAGACGATTATGAACAGGATGATGAGTTTGATAAACAGCTTATTCATGGATTTAGCTTTAGTTCTTTTATATAACCTATGAATTTCGTCAGGGCTTCCCTTTTCAGGTCATCAAGACGAAAATCGATATTGTGGTTCAGGTAATAAATGACCTCCTCAGGTGTGGCTGCTGCCCCCTCTTTCAGAAGCGAAACAGCCTCATTCCTCCTCTCCAGGCCTTCGCCGAGGGCCTTGTTGAAAAGCACTGTGAACTCCTCAGGAAGGGGTCTTGAGGAGACCCAGCAGGCGAAGACGAATGGAAGGCCTGTAAAAATCTTCCACTCGAGACCAAGGTCGAGCCTCAGGGAGAAGAGGTGAGCATACTCAAAACAGCGGTCGCCGATCATTACAGCCGCTTCGCCCTGCTTCATGGATGTGATGTCAAACACCTCCGATGCGGGCAACCACTCAAATTCGCGTTTCCACGACCTGGCAGCAAGGATCCGGCAGAGGGCGACCGAGCTCCTTGACCGGTAGTCGAGATAAATCGTGTTTATCTTTTCAAACGTACTGTTGCTTACGAGCAGCACTGTACGGACCTCCCCGTTGGTGCTGAGGCAGTAATCGCTGACTATATGATACTCCTTCATCGAGGCAACCATGGCAACCGGTATCAGCCCTATATCCGTGTCACCTGCGATAAGCCTGTCAGCACACTCGGAGGGATGACACACCTCAAGATCTATCATGCCGGCCACCTCGCCGTCGCGAAGGCCTATCATGAAGGGATAGCTGTTGATGTATTTGACTGCTGATACCCTGATCTTCTCCATCTCTTTTGTCCCACATGCAGATAATTGCAAAGGTTCAATTTTTTTACACCAGTACAAAATAGTATTTTTGTTTTTTGATTCAATGATTAATTCACGGTGAGGAAATAATATGACGGACCGCTTAAATGCAATTTCACCGGTCGACGGCCGCTACGGTGAGCGGGTGACAGAGTTGATCCCGTTTTATTCGGAATTCGGACTTATGCGCTACCGTGTACACGTTGAGATGGAGTATTTCATTGCCCTGGCTCAGGCCCGTCTGCCACAGTTTACGGGTTTTCCGGAAGGGAAGGAGCAGGAGCTGAGATCCGTTTACCGCGATTTTTCCCCTGCCGATGCTGAATTCATCAAGCAGAAAGAGGCAGTCACCAACCATGATGTCAAGGCTGTGGAATACTTTATTAAGGAGAAGGTCTCTGCGCATGGTCTTGGCAGATGGAGTGAGTTCGTACACTTCGGTCTCACCTCGCAGGACATAAACAACACAGCCATGCCGATGGCCATCAGGGACTCGGTCAGGGAGATAATGATACCGCTTCTTGTCTCTCTGCGCGAGGCGCTTGAAGCCATGGCGCAGGAGTGGGCCGACCTTCCGATGCTTGCACGCACACATGGTCAGCCGGCCACACCCACCAGGCTTGGAAAGGAGATGGCGGTCTTCAGCGAGAGGCTCGACGGTGAGTTGATGACGCTGATGATGACCAGATACAGTGGAAAGTTCGGTGGCGCCACCGGAAACCTCAACGCACACAA
>JBFYPM010000016.1:0-22378 GCA_041303295.1 Bacteroidales bacterium | reverse complement strand
GCCGGACAGCATGATCATCTGATAGATGCGGAGACAGGGGCGGTAACTGAGTTCAGCGATCAGAGAATAAATGAGATAATCAGGAATGCATGCGAGAAGAACAACTTTGTTCTGCACCATTACTCACTATATATCTACGGGAAACCGGGTGGCAGGTGACACACCCGATTGCTTTTTACCAAATTAAAGATCTGCTGTCTGCCGTAAAAATTTCGTAACTTGCTGCCTGTTTAAGAAGATATGAAGATTGACATTTTATTAGGCCTTCAATGGGGCGATGAGGGTAAGGGAAAGATTGTTGATGCCCTGACACCCGAATATGACATTGTTGCCCGGTTCCAGGGCGGCCCCAATGCAGGGCACACAATAGAATTCAACGGAGTCAAGCATGTACTCCACCTTATCCCTTCAGGTATCTTTCATGAGGGCAAGCAGAACATAATAGGCAACGGTCTTGTGATTGACCCGGTGGTCTTCCGTAAAGAGGTTGAGAGCCTTGGGATTGGTACTGAGAAGGTACGCGAAAGGCTTTTAATATCGCTTAAAGCTCACCTGATACTTCCAACTCACAAGTTGCTGGATGCCGCTCAGGAGGCTTCTCTGGGCGAATCAAAGATTGGTTCCACACTCAGGGGAATCGGGCCGGCATACACTGATAAGGCGTCTCGTGGCGGGGTGAGGGTCGGCGATCTATTCAGGAAAGACTTCCGTGAGATATACCGTTCACGTGCAGCTGAGCATTTAAGGATGCTCAAAGGGTACGGCTATACCAATGATCTCATGGAGCTTGAAGAGGAGTGGTTTGACTCAGTAGGGTTCCTCATGCAGTTCACCACAGTGAATGCCGACTATCATATTGACAGGAGTCTGAGGGAAGGTCGGCGTGTTCTGGCTGAGGGGGCCCAGGGGACGATGCTTGATATCGATTTCGGAACATATCCTTTTGTCACCTCATCAAACACTGTTGCAGCAGGTGCCTGTACAGGCCTTGGCATTGCACCGGCACGCACCGGCGAGGTCTTCGGCATCTTCAAGGCATATTGCACCAGGGTGGGAAGCGGGCCCTTCCCCACCGAGCTGAATGACTCTGACGGTCAGATGATGCGTGACCGCGGCAATGAGTACGGATCAACCACCGGCAGACCGCGCCGTTGCGGCTGGCTTGACCTGCCGGCACTGAAATATGCCATCATGGTCAATGGTGTAACCCGCCTGTTCATGATGAAAGCCGATGTTCTTTCCGGCTTCAGCGAAGTAAAAGTATGCAGATCATATACAGTCGGTGGCAGGGAGGTAAGCGAACTGCCATACTGTCTCACTGACATTGAAGTACTTAACTACCGGACGATGCCCGGATGGAATGCTGATATCACGCGATGCCAGTCATGGAACGAACTTCCAATGGAACTGAAGGATTATATTGATTATATTGAGAAGGAGACCGGAGTACCTGTTACAATTGTCTCAGTGGGACCCGACAGATCAGCAACAATATACAGGTAAGTATCACTCGGTCTTGTAAACCCAGGCTTCACTGTTAATCTTATCCTGAATATTGCCAATGGCATTCCATGCAGCATGAAGGTCAGGAAATGCTTTTGCAGAGACAAGCTGCCATCTTCCGCCGTTCATTTGTACTATCCGTGCATCATATCCAAACCCCCTGATATGTTCCAGCCATTCATCAGCATATGCAGGGGTAAGAAAGCTGCCGACGATGACGTGGTAACCTGATAATGAGCGGGCTTCATCCTGGGCAACCCTGGCTAGTTCCGCCTGTCGGGCACGCTCAGCCTCAGCCTGCGTCTCATTGACTACCCGGATAGAGTCAGCGATACGAAATGCGTCCTGCTGTTGCCTCAGAGCTTCAGCTTCCCTGGCCTTCCTTCCGAAAGGATTAATGCTTTTCATGAAATCGCATGAAGGAGTAAGAAGCAGTATGCCAGCCAGCAGCAATAGGGATATTTTCTTCATAAATGGCAGTTTTTCATGTCAATAAAAGATAAAGGTATAGATAATAGCTTAAAATTACAATGAAAAACCGTGAAACATACCGACTACTCACCAATTCTTTTCTATATTAGGTCACAATTTTAAGAACTGCTAAAAAATAGATTGAAATGAAGTCACTGATCCGGTTTTTTGAGGAGAATGTTGAGAAATTTGCTTCAAATATTTACCTCTGGGAGAAGCTCCAGGATAAATATGAGGGCACCACCTACCAGGAGACAAAACGTCAGGCCCAGGAGTTCGGAGCAGGGCTGATGCAACTGGGCATTAAGAAAGGTGACCGTGTTAGTCTGCTCGCTGATGGTCGTAACAGCTGGGTCATCGGTGAGCTTGGGATACTTTATGCCGGCGGGGTGAACGTACCCCTCTCCATAAAACTCAATCCTGAAGAGATCAAATTCCGCCTCATTCATTCCGGATCGAAGATGGTAATCACATCCAGCACCCAGGCTCCTAAGGTGCTTGAGGTCATTGACAGGTGCCATGAGATAATCAAGGTGATTTTCATGGACCCCAGGGAAGAGTATTCTGACGGACAGATGCACTTCAACGAGGTCAGGAAAACAGGCCGTGAGTGGCTCGAGAACCCCGCCAACAGAAAGTCTTATGAAGAATTCACGGCAGCGATTACCCCTGCCGATTTCGCCAACATATGCTACACATCCGGCACCACGACTGACCCGAAGGGAATCATCCTTACGCATGGCAACTATGTGACAAACGTCTACCAGTCATACAGTCTGATGGATATCCCGCAACACTACAAGACACTTCTCATCCTTCCGTGGGACCACTCCTTTGCCCACACAGCAGGAATTTATGCCTTCATGGGCAAGGGAGCCAGCATTGCATCAGTCAAGGTAGGGAAGACCCCGATGGAGACATTGCGAAATATCCCGGTATGCATGAAAGAGATCAAGCCCAACCTGCTAATGAGCGTACCGGCACTGGCCAAGAATTTCCGTAAGGTAATTGAGAAAGCAATAAAGGAGAAGGGGAGGATGACCGAGGAGTTGTTCAATTTTGCCCTGAAGACGGCCTATTCCTACAATAAAGAGGGTCACAACAAAGGGCAGGGACTGCAAAGGCTCAAGAAACCGCTTCTCGATCTTTTTGACAAGATACTCTTTTCAAAGGTCCGTGAGGCATTCGGGGGTGAGCTTGAGTTCTTCATCGGAGGCGGTGCCCTGCTCGACATAGAGCTGCAGCGCTTCTTCTACGCGATAGGCGTTCCGATGTACCAGGGCTATGGGCTTTCGGAGGCAGCTCCCATCATTTCATCCAACTCGGCAAAAAAGCATAAGCTTGGGTCGTCAGGATTCCTGGTGAATAACATGGACCTTAAGATATGTGATGATGACGGCAACGAGATGCCGGTGGAACAGAAGGGGGAGATAGTCATCCGGGGCGGCAACGTCATGCACGGATACTGGAAGAATGAGACTGCCACCAGGGATGCCCTCCGTGACGGATGGCTCTACACAGGAGACATGGGGTACATGAGCAAAGACGGGTTCCTTTACGTGATGGGACGGTTCAAGAGTCTCCTGATAGCTGACGACGGCGAAAAATTCAGTCCTGAGGGTATAGAGGAGGCAATCAGCGAGCAGTCAAAGTATATTGACCAGTGCATGCTGTATAACAACCAGAAGCCATATACAGTGGCCCTGATAGTTCCAAACCAGCATGCGCTTAAGCTCTACCTTGAAGACCGCAATCTCACTGCCACCACTGAAGAAGGCAAACGTGCCGTTCTCAATCTCATTGAGAATGAAGTCAATGAATACCGTATCAATGGCAAGTACGGGCACATGTTCCCGCATCGATGGCTGCCAGTGGCACTTGGCATTCTGAATGAAAGCTTCAATGAGGAGAATGGCATGATGAACTCCACCATGAAGATTGTCAGGGGAAAGATTACCGAGAGATACAGTGACCTGATTGACTGGCTGTATACTCCCATGGGCAAGATTTCTTACAATGAACGTAATATGGATGAGGTTGAGAAGATGAAGCTCGGCTGATCCTGAAAAAATTATCGCGTCATGAAGCTTAGAATATTTCTGGCTCTCGCTGTCACTGCCGGAGCAATGACCCTATGCACAAGCGACAAAAGTCCTGACTGGCAACCAGCCGCTAATCCTCTCTTTACCGTTTGGGGTGATAACATTGACCCCTCCGCCCCATGGCCGGAGTACCCGAGACCAGGGTTGACAAGAGATGAGTGGATGAGCCTTAACGGCTTATGGGATTATGCTCTGTGCAAGAAAGAGGAAGAGCGTCCGGCGCCACAGGGGAAGATTCTGGTCCCCTACCCTCTCGAATCGGCCCTGTCGGGGATCAGGCTCAGGATGACTGACTCCCTGGCCATCTGGTATTATCGAGAGTTTACTCTACCCAGGCATTGGGAAGGAAAACAATTGATACTCAATTTCGAAGCTTCAGACTGGGAAACAACAGTTTGGATTGATGATAAACTTGCCGTCAGCCACCAGGGTGGTTACGATCCATTCTCATGCAATATCACACCCTTTCTTGCGAAAGGTAAGGAACACACAGTGGCAGTCAGGGTCACTGATCCGACAGACGCGGGATCACAGCCGCGGGGCAAGCAGGTCAGCAGCCCGGGAGGCATCTGGTACACACCCACCAGCGGCATATGGCAGAGCGTATGGATTGAACCGGTTGACAAGACATGGATAGGTGATCTGCGTATTGTACCGGATATTGACAACAGTACACTGACTGTGGCTGTCATGGAGGAGCGATGCCACGGGCCCGAAGGGTGCCCCCCTGTTGACATGGCTCCATCACTGGCAGAGGTGACAGTCTTGGAAGGCGGAGTGACGATAGGCGTGTCATCCGGCATAACCGGCACGCCCATTACCATTGACATACCTGATGCCAAACTCTGGAGCCCTGAAAACCCACATCTGTATGATTTGTCTGTCAGACTTGTTACTGGAGGTATTGTTACCGACGAGGTGAAGTCATATGCCGGAATGCGTAAGATCTCACTTGGCGTGACGGAAGACGGATTCACCCGAATCCTGCTCAATAACAGCTTTGTCTGGCAGAATGGCCCGCTTGATCAGGGCTTCTGGCCTGACGGTCTCTATACTCCTCCTTCTGATGAAGCCATGATGTTTGACATAGTGATACTAAAGAAGATGGGATTCAATATGTTGCGCAAGCATGTGAAGGTTGAGAACAGGAGATTCTACTACCACACCGACAGACTGGGAATGCTTGTCTGGCAGGATATGCCCAGCGGCGACGAGTATATCTGGGGAGACAAACCAGACATAGCAAAAAGCGCTGCCGATTCAACCATTTTCATGAGGGAGCTGTCACGGATGATAGACACTAAATTCAATAATCCATCAATTGTGATGTGGGTTATTTACAATGAAGGATGGGGCCAGTACAATACGGCAGCAGTGACTGATTATGTCGCTGCTTATGACACCACCCGTCTTGTGAACAGTGCTTCAGGCTGGACTGACCGTGGGACAGGTGATGTACTGGATGTTCATCACTATCCGGAACCGGTGTCACCAACAGCCGAAAGAGAGAGAGCTATAGTCCTGGGCGAGTTCGGTGGACTGGGTCTGCCGGTACAGGGTCACACCTGGGAACAGAAGAACTGGGGTTACGAGAAAATGAGCGACAGCACCGGACTGCTGAACAAATATGAACAGTTCTACACTGTTGTCCGGCAGCTGGTAGCAGAGAAGGGACTAAGCGCTTCAGTATATACCCAGACCACTGACGTTGAGACCGAGACCAATGGCCTTATGACCTATGACCGGAAGGTTGACAAGATGGGATTTGAGAATGTGAGGAAGGCAATGGCCAGTCCTCAGTCCTATCAGGCAATAGGCAATAGGCAGTAGGCAGTAGAGAAGTCAGCAGTCCTCAATCCTCAGTCGGCAGTCAAAATTGACCGCAGGACGGAGCGAAGCGACAGATTGACGATCCGCCAGATGGCGGAGAGGAAATCCCGCATCCGCCGGCTGGCGGATCGGGACCTTCAGACCTTCAGATCTTTAAACGATCAGTCTGCTCTTAAAAGGCAGGAAGGTCATGAAGTCGGCGTGATGAACAATGTATGCCTCGGTTGTACGCTTTACGAGATCGCCTTCGTGGGCATGGGCGGCAATAATATGGCAGACCTCCGCTGGCACACCACACTCCTCGGCCAGGCTTACACCTGAAAAGGGGTGCCTGAGATACTGCCCGTATTTGCCCTGTACAGCCTTGCCCTGTCCGTCAAGCTCATATTCAAGCATTTTGCCCACGTCAGCCAGTATTGCACCAGCTATCAGTATGTCCATGTTCACCGGCAGGTCATCCCTGAAGAAACTGTTCATTTTCTCCCCTGCCTCCCTTGCAATGTGGACTACACATCTCTTATGGTCCATGAACGTCACTTTCAGGTCGGGCCCGCAAAGCAAAGTAAAGGGAATCCTGTTAAGGTCATCGGCCTTCAGAACGCTTCGCTCAAGTGCAATTTCCCAAGTGCGGGCGGTTTTTTCTCTAAGTACCGCATCATTGATCCACTCCAGCTCGGGCCAGAGTTTTTTTATCTCCTCAGTCATGGCTCTTACTTCAGTTTAGCTATAATGGCATCAGTCATCTGTATGGTTGAAGCTGCTCCCATGTCAATCACTTCCTGCTTGCCGGTAAGTTTCATCATGTCATAGCTCTTTACCTTTCCCTCCTCTATCACCTCTGCTATTGACTGGCGGATGCGGGCGGCCATCGGCTTCTCATCGATATAGTCAAGCATCATGCATGCTGATTCTATCATTGCAACCGGATTGACGATTGGTATACCGTAATCGGCATATTTGGGAGCTGATCCATGGGTAGGCTCGAATACTCCTATGCCATCCTCGGAGAACTGGGCGCTGCACGCAAAACCAAGCCCGCCTATCAGTCCTGCAAAAGCATCAGATACTATGTCTCCGAACATGTTTCCGGCAACGATAACACCATAATCCTCCGGGTTCTTAGTCAGCCACATCATCTGGGCATCGATGTTGGTGTTCCAAAGTTGAATGGATGGGAACTCACTCTTCTGCATCTCCTTTGCTATCTTCCACATGAGTCCGGATGTCTCGCGTATCACATTCGGTTTCTCGCATACAGTCACCGACTTGTACCCGAATTTTACGGCATGTTCAAAGGCTGCTCTGACGATGCGTTCGGTATATTTCTTTGTAAAGATCCGGGTTGAGACAGCCAGCTCCTCTTTCGGGCACCATCCGAAATTCTCGCGGAATTTGGGGTGCGTCATCAGGGCGTCATAGACCTGTTGGGGGGGATTTGACCACTCGACTCCACCATAAAGTCCTTCAGTGTTCTGTCTGAAGATAACAACGTCTACCATAGGTTCTTCAGGATTGCCGTCCTTACCGCGTCGGATGAAATTGAGAGGGTTGCCCCTGTAGCTGCGGCAGGGCCTTACACAGATGTCAAGTCCAAAATGCTGCCTGAGGCCCACTATCGGGCTGCTGTAGGTGAACCCTTTTCCATGGAGGGCGGGTGACAGCTCGGCGGCTGCATCATCCTTAGGTTTGGAAGTGATAGCACCGAAGAGAGCGATCTTATGCTTTGCTATCAGATCAATGGTACGTTGTGGAAGCGGATTCCCTTCTCTGCACCAGAAATCCCAACCAATGTCACCATAAACATATTCAGCATCAAATCCTGCCGCATCCAGAACGCGAACAGCCTGTTTCAGAACAACAACACCGATACCGTCACCCGGCAGTGCCACAATTGTACGTTTCGCCATAACTTTATCCCTTTAACTCTGTTTTTCATTTTCCGTAAAAATATAGTTTTTATTGTGTTAAAAAAAAGAGTTTCGGCAGGTAAAATTCATAATCGTTCCAAGGGAAAAAAACTATATTTGCCGCTTAACCTATTTATTACATTCTTAATAGAGTAAAAGTATGGGGCAATTGGGGGAGATTAAGCCTAGAAAACTTTGGAGTTACTTTGAAGAGATTTGCAGGATACCCAGGTTATCAAAGAATGAAGGACGTATCAGGGAATACATGCTTGATTTTGCACGGAGGCATAACCTGGAGGCCAGGGAAGACATCGTTGGTAATATACTAATAATCAGGGAAGCAGCTCCAGGTAAAGAGAATGTCAGCACTGTTGTGTTACAGAGTCATCTTGACATGGTGGGCGAAAAGAACGCCTCTCACCCGCACGATTGGAATACAGATCCCATAATTCCTGTCGTAGACGGCAGATGGGTCAGTGCAAGCGGAACCACCCTTGGAGCAGACGATGGCATAGGGATAGCTGCACAGATGGCAGTGCTGACCGATCCATATCTGCAGTGCGGCCGAATTGAATGCCTGTTTACCGTTGATGAGGAGTCAGGGATGACAGGAGCAATAAACCTGAAGCCAGATTTCTTCTCAGGACGAATACTATTAAACCTCGACTCTGAAGATGAAGGAATACTTTTCATCGGTTGCGCCGGCGGGATAGATACCCAGGCAATCCTTCCCTACACACCAGAGAAGGTTACGGCAGGACACAGGTCCATGAACATTTCAGTGACAGGTCTCCACGGCGGTCATTCAGGAGATGAGATACACAAGGGATACGGCAACTCCATAAAGATTATCTCCAGGCTTCTGCAGGACCTCGCAAGGAAGTACGGCATTCTCATCAGCAATTTTACCGGTGGAAATCTAAGAAATGCTATTCCAAGGGAAGCGTTTGTTACGATCACTTTCAATCCAGCCCATGAGGAGCAGATTCTGGCAGACACAGCCTCATACAACCTGCTGGTCCGGGATGAGTACGGTGCTCTTGAGCCCGACCTGAAAGTCTCAGCCACACCATCAGACCTGCCTGATACGGTTATAGACGGCCACACTCAGCACCGTCTCCTCAGCGCATTGAGCATAGTGCCTCACGGCGTTCTGGGGTGGTCACGGGAGATCCCTGACCTGGTGGAGACATCAAGTAACCTGGCAACGATTCGATTTACAGGTGAGAACACAATCCATGTAGTCACTACCCAGAGAAGCTCCTCGGACGAGGCAAAGCATTATGCCGCCATGAAGACCGAGGCAAGTTTCGATCTTGCAGGGGCGAAGGTCACTCACTCAGACGGCTACCCGGGATGGAAACCGAATATGAACTCGGCCATACTCAGGCTCATGATAGACTCTTACCGTAAGCTGTTCGGCAAGGTGCCACAGGTAAAGGCCATTCATGCAGGACTTGAATGCGGGCTGATCCTTGAGAAATACAAGGGCATTGACATGATATCCTTTGGCCCGACCATCAGGGGAGCTCATACCCCCGAGGAGAGGATAGAAATTGTAACTGTACAGATGTTCTGGGATCTGCTCACTGATGTGCTGAGGCATATCCCTGAGGAGAATGCCTAGGAATACTCTTCAAACTCATCAGCAGGTGCGCCGCAAACGGGGCATGACCATCCCGGCGGAAGGTCTTCAAAGGGCGTTCCGGGGGCAATATCATTCTGTGAATCTCCGGTTTCCGGATCATAAATATATCCGCATACCGGACACCTGTATCTCTTCATAATACTTACTGTTTAGATTACTTTTTTACTTTACGTACTGCGTCTATCACGGTACCGTCAACCCATTTGATTGCGGCCACAACCCTGTCATCCACAACCGCTTTCTCAGGTTTGCCGCACATCTTCTCGGCTATCTCCTTAAGCTCCCCTATGGTGACAAGTGGCAGACCCTTTCCCCTGACTGAGTCAATCAGGTCCTGCCTGCGGGGATTTATGGCGATACCTCTCTCGGTGATTATCACGTCAATCAGTTCACCCGGGCCGCACAGTGTAGTCACCCTGTCAACGATCACAGGTATTCTGTCGCGGAACAGAGGAACGGGGATGATGACATTGCGGGCATGGAGGCAATTCTGCCAGCCTCCTATTCCATGAAGGAGAAGTCCGTCAGAGTGTGTCACAACGTTACCATTGAAGCCTGTATCTATCTCGGTAGCGCCAAGAATCATGATATCCATCATGGCAGTAAGGTTGCCCTTTGAATGATAGTTGTATGCGTTGAATACCGGATATGGAATATGATTTGAGTTCTGCTCCACGGATTTAACAGCATCAAGATCAAATGCCTGGGCATCAAGTATATATCCCATCTGGCCCTCCTCGAGCATCTTAACCATATACTTGGTGCTCCCTCCAAATCCGAAGCTGAGTTTCCATCCCTTCTTCCTCAGCATCTCATGTACGAAAACGGCAATGGCGAGGCTTGTACCTCCCGCCCCTGCCTGCATGGTGGCACCGTTGTAAAGCAGGCCCGACTTTTCAAGAAACGATGCGGTCAGCTCTGCTATCAGTAGCCTGTCCGGACTTTTTGTGATCTGTGTTGTACCGGAGACTATTTTCTCCGGGATTCCGATCTTGTCAACCACAACAACATAGTCGACGTAATTGCCCTCTATCTCCATCGGAAAGCATGGCAGGTCTACGAGGTTATCTGTCACTATTATTACCTTGTCTGCATAGAGGTAATCGGCTTTAGCATAGCCCAGTACGCCTGTAGCCGAGGGTCCTCCGGTTCCTTTTGCGTTACCGAAGGCGTCAGCAGCAGGGGCTGCCAGCACGGCTATATCTATCTTCACCTCTCCGTCCTGTATTGCCTGTACCCTGCCTCCGTGCGATCTGAGCACAGCCATACCCTTCATCCTGCCCTCTGAGACGAACATTCCCAGGGGTCCGTTCATGCTTCCCTCAATACGGTTGATGGTCCCGTTCTCGAGGTACTCTATCACCGGGTCATTGCAAGGGAAAGAGGCAGAAGGCAGCCATACCAGATCCTTGATTCCTTTTTTGGAGGCTATGTCAAATATCTTATTGCTTATCAGGTCACCGTCGCGCAGGTGATGATGGGTTGATATGGTCATGCCATTCTTCAGACCGCAGCGTTCAAGGGCTTCGGTGAGTGATGAGACCACCTTGTTATTATCATCCGGATAATCAATGCATGTGGGTATTGGAGGAGCGTATTTCCTGCCTGTGGGCCGATGTTTACCGACGCCTTTGAAGGGAACGGCTTCACCGCCGTTTATCTCAACCGGCACCATGCGGCCGGCAGCATTCTCAACCATCTTCATAACCAGATCTGCGTTTATGTTATTGCTTTGGCTCTGCTTCGGTCCAGTCTTCAGGAAGCAGTCCCAGCCTGACGGCCAGGGTAATAGTCTTCTCTGCCCGCGCCACCACCGGCGGGTCTATCATCTTTGACCCCAGTGCTACAACTCCCAGTCCCTTCTGCAGGGCATCACGGTAGGCCAGTACAATCTTCTTCGCCTTCTCCATCTCATCGGCTGAGGGAGAGAATCCATGCCTTATCACAGGTATCTGCCGTGGGTGTATGCAGCCCATACCCTCGAAGCCCATCGCTTTTGAAGAGAGGACGTTGCTGAGCAGTCCTTCCATGTCGCCCACATCTGAGAAGACAGAGTCAATAGGCTGAATTCCGGCGGCTTTTGCAGCCACCACGATGCGTTGTCTGGCGTAGAGTGACTCACTTCCCTCCTTTGTGCGCTGCACGCCGAGGTCAGCAGTGTAATCTTCAAGACCGACAGCCAGTGCCACCACTGACTGTGATGCTGTGGCGATCTCAAATGCACGTTCCACTCCTGCGGCGCTCTCAATGATTGGCATCAGGAGTACTGTTTCGCTTTGCCCCTCTCTCTTCTTTATCTCCCTTATACGGTGATCAATCTTTGTTACCGTATCACTATTCTCACATTTAGGAATAAGCACAAGGTGGACGTTATGGGGGATGACACAGTCAAGATCCTCAAGACCGCGTTCCCCCTGGTTGATTCGCACCATCCTTTCAGCCCCGTAGAAATTAACTGCCCGGAGGGCATTTCTCACGAGTATCCTGGCCTCATCCTTCCGTTCGGGAGCGACAGAGTCTTCAAGATCAAGAATTATTCCGTCAGGGGAATGAAGGCCGGCGTTGAGGAACATACCCGGATTGTTACCCGGCAGGTACAATCTTGAGAAGCGGAATCTCTCCCGTGACGTAGAGTAGCTGTTCTCATCAATCATTTCAGGAAGCAATGAGGCTGTTGTGCCGGTCATGGCTTTCACTGCGGCCTCTACCCTTGCTGCTATGACAAAAGGAAGAGCACCGGAATCATTGACAGTAAGCTTTGCGTTTGTGATGCCAAAGAAATCGAGCAGTTCACGACACTGTTTCTCAATAGCTTTGCCATACATGGTTTTGACCCTGGATTTCATTTCCAGTTCAATCCCTCCCGAGTCTGTGAGGGCAAGTGTCACTTCAATGTCAGACCTCACTTTGGGTCCTGCATTGCCGGTGGTAGCCTGTTTCATATTCACTATGCTGGTGAGTTTCTTTAAAAAGCCCGGGGTACTACCCAAGGTAACTGAGTAGTATACCGGCAGCAATGGCAGATCCGATCACGCCTGCAACATTGGGTCCCATTGCGTGCATCAGGAGGTGATTCGTCTTATCAGCCTTCAGACCTTCCATCTCGGAAACCCTGGCGCTGTCTGGTACTGCTGAAACACCTGAATTTCCTATAAGGGGGTTGATCTTGTCACCTTCCGGGAGGAAGAGGTTCATCCCCTTGGCGAAGAGTACTCCTGACATTGTTGCCACAGCAAATGCTCCTGCTCCAAGGCCGAATATCATCACTGACTCTTTTGTCAGGAAGACGTCAGCCTGTGTGGAAGCGCCCACGGTAAGGCCAATCATTATGGTCACTATATCGATGAGTGATGTGCGGGCGGTCTCGGCCAGGCGTTTGGTCACGCCTGATTCCTTGAGGATATTCCCAAAGAAGAGCATACCAAGTAGTGGCAATGCACTCGGGGAGATGAAGCATGTGAGGAGGAGTCCGAAGATGGGGAAGAGTATCTTTTCTGTCCTGGTCACTGCACGCGGCGGCTTCATGCGGATCAGCCTCTCTTTTTTGTTTGTAAGGAGCCTCATGATCGGAGGCTGGATCACCGGTACCAAAGCCATGTAGGAATAGGCAGCTATGGCGATCGGTCCGATCAGGTTCTTCACCATCGTACCGTCGGCGAGCATATTAACACCATTGGCAAGTCGTGATGAGAGAAAAATTGCCGTTGGACCGTCAGCGCCGCCAATAATTCCGATAGCACCCGCTTCAGGCATATTGAATCCTACAAGCAGAGCCCCGATGAAAGTCACAAATATTCCAATCTGGGCAGCAGCGCCAAGCAAGAGCAGCCTCGGGTTTGAGATCAGTGAAGAGAAGTCTGTCATAGCCCCTATACCCAGGAAGATCAGTGGTGGGTAAATACCTTTAAGCACTCCGAAATAGAGATAATTAAGTACACTGCCCTGCTGATAGATACCCACCTGGAGGTTCATCCCCCCATCGGTAAAAAATGGTATATTACCTATCAGGATACCTGTCCCGATAGGTACAAGCAGCAGCGGTTCATATTCATATCTAATGGCAAGAAAGATAAAAATGAGTCCAACCACTATCATTACAAGGTGTCCCGGTGTTGCATTTCTGAAACCGGTGTAGGCCCAGAACTGTTTCAGTCCGTCGAGGAATTGGGGCTCCTCCTGTGAGGTCTGATACAAGGCGGTGTAGGTGTCAGCCACCAGGCCGCTGTCAGCCACAGCCTGCTGTCTCTCCTGTTCAGGTTTGACGAATGCCGTCCATGCCAGTGAGACTATCACCAGCATGCCGAGCATAGTCCACATTTTCCTTTTTGCCATCACTGGTTGATTACTATTAGTACCTCATCCTGGAGTACCGATTGTCCCGGTGTTATTTTGACCGAGGCAACCTTTCCTCCGTTATCGGCCTTGATTGCATTCTCCATCTTCATCGTCTCAAGGGTGCAGAGGGTCTGTCCGGCATTCACATCATCACCCGGCCTTACCAGCACCTGGATGATCACACCAGGCAGGGGTGCTCTTACCTCGGAAGCTTTGCCCGATCCCGGACTGTTTTCTGCAGCCGGTTTTGGCTCTTTCACTACCCTTGCCTGCACAGATGTTGGTGCAACTGACTTGATCTTTGGTATCTCACGCTGCATCTCAACATCGAATACAGTTCCGTTGACCTCGATCTTTGCCATGTTGCCGTCCACCTCGAGAACCTCAACCTCGTACTGGTTTCCATTTATCCTGAACTTGTAGTTTTTCATCTCACAATCCGGTTATTCTGATCTTATAGGTTTTTCATGTTGTATAACTTTGAGCTCCATGGGGAGTAGTTTTTGGAAACGCGCTTGATAGTAATGACACCACTCTCCACATCATGCAGCTCATTGAAGTAGGAATATAGTGCCATTGCAATGGCAGCATTGACCTCTCCCGACTGTATTGTCTTTGCATTGTGAACCTCTGCGGGGTCAATCCCCTTTTTGCGTGCGAAGCTGCGGAACCTGAAGTTCAGGATAAAGGTAAGTACATACCTGAAGAAAAGGTAGACCAGCAGCAGGGCGACAAACACAATCCCGATACCCACTATAACTACGGTCCAGGTTAGAGGGTCAAGTACCTGTGAGGTTGCTGTAATAATTAGCTGTTGCATCTTCCGGTATTTTTAAAGAGGGATGTTCCCATGTTTCTTCATTGGTCCCGGATCCTTTTTTGTAGAGAGGGTCCTGAGAGCCCTGATAACCCTGAACCTTGTATTTCGTGGTTCGATCACGTCATCCAGATAGCCGAATTTTGCAGCCTCGTAAGGATTGGCAAACTTCGACCGGTATTCGTCCTCCTTCCGTGTCACGAATTCCTTGCGCTCAGCCGGATCTTTGATCTCGCTGATCTCCCTGCCGTCAAGTATTTCTATTGCGCCCTGCGGGCCCATGACTGCTATCTCGGCTGTCGGCCATGCGTAGTTAAGGTCACCCCTTAGCTGTTTCGACGACATAACGCAATGAGCTCCTCCGTAAGATTTCCGGAGTGTGATTGTGACCTTGGGGACATTTGCTTCACCGTAGGCATACATCAGCTTGGCACCGTGAATTATGATGCCTCCGTATTCCTGTACTGATCCCGGAAGAAATCCTGGCACATCAACGAATGTCACTATTGGTATGTTGAAGGCGTCGCAGAAGCGGATGAAGCGGGCTGCCTTGCGTGATGCCTCAATATCAAGCACACCGGCAAGGTATGCAGGCTGGTTGGCTACGATACCAACGGGCATGCCGTCAAACTTGGCAAAACCGACTATTATGTTTTTGGCATAGGCTGCATGTACCTCCGTGAAATCACTGTAGTCAACAACCCTGGTGATGATATCCTTAACGTCGTAAGGTTGGTTGGGGCTATCAGGAATGATGTCATTGAGGTCATCCTCGAGCCTGTCTATCGGGTCATCGCACAGTGTCTGGGGCGGTTCTTCGAGGTTGTTCTGCGGCATGTAGCTGAGCAGTTTTCTTATGAGGTCAAGGCCCTCTTTCTCCTCATCCACCGTGAAGTGAGCCACGCCTGATTTGGAGGCGTGCACGTCTGCTCCCCCGAGATCATCTATGGTGATATCTTCGCCGGTGACAGCCTTTGCGACCTTTGGACCGGTAACGAACATATAGCTGCTCTTGCGGCTCATCACAATGAAGTCAGTCAGTGCAGGAGAGTATACAGCGCCGCCGGCGCATGGGCCGAAGATTGCGGAGATCTGGGGAATAACCCCGGATGCGAGTATGTTACGTTCAAATATCTCAGCATATCCTGCCAGGCTTCGTACTCCCTCCTGTATGCGTGCGCCGCCAGAGTCATTGATGCCGATGACGGGTGCTCCCACCTGCATGGCCTGGTCCATAATCTTGCAAATCTTCTGAGCAAAGGTTTCTGACAGTGACCCTCCGAAGACAGTAAAATCCTGTGCGTAGACATATACAACCCTGCCGTCTATCGTACCATGGCCGGTGATCACCCCGTCAGAGAGATATTTCTTATCTGCCAGGCCGAAGTCCTCAGTCCGGTGTGTGACAAACATGTCATACTCTTCAAAGCTTCCTTCATCAAGCAGCATGGTTATTCGTTCCCTTGCTGTCAGTTTGCCCTTGGAGTGCTGGTCATCAATGCGTTTGTCACCTCCGCCTTTGCGTGCTTTATCCCTGAAATCAAGGAGTTGTTTGATTCTTTCCTGACTGTTCATTGAATCTTATTATTTATTTTTATCTCTGTTGCTGGCTTCGCAAAACTCCGTAAGGACCCCTACTGTGGATTTGGGATGGAGAAAGGCGATGTTCATACCCTCGGCACCGCGCCTAGGTTCATTGTCAATGAGCCTCACTCCTGCCGCCTCCGCCTCACGCAGGCACTCCCCGATGTTCTCAACGGCAAATGCAATATGATGGATGCCCTCCCCCCTCTTCTCAATGAATTTTCCAATAGGCCCTTCGGAGTCAGTTGACTCGAGCAGCTCAATCTTGGTCTGTCCGATCATGAAAAAGGCAGTCTTCACCTTCTGATCTGCAACCTCTTCAATGTTATAGCATTTCAGGCCCAGAACCTTTTCATAAAAGGGAATCGCATCGGCAATTGAGTTGACGGCTATGCCAATATGCTCAATATGTGTGGGTTTCATAAAACAGACTGTTTAAAAATTCGCAAAAAAAAGATAGCGCAAATTAATGGAATTAAGCGCTGTCTTACAGGACAATTATCATGTTTTCGAATTTTTTAACCCTCAGTTCAAACTTCCGGAGAGAATGTCGAGCTGCAGGCCGGTAATGGAGTCGTATAAATCAAAGGGTCTCAGAACGGGAAGTCGCCCGGTACGGATTCAAGTTCCTTAGTTTCGGGTCTGAGGGCTGCCTCATGGATTGGATTTCCGTCGACGAAGATAGCCTTGTAGGGTTTGGTCGGGCAGGCGTACTCGCAGGCCCCGCATCCGATACAGATATCATCTTTAACCTCCGGGATAAGCAGGTTTCCCTCAAATGGGACCATATGACATGCTTTAGTGGGGCAATGCTCCGAACAGGCACCGCAAGCTGTCTTCTCGGTACTGACGATGCAGTTATCCTTGATGAAGACAGCCTTGCCAAGCTGTGTCAGCTGTTTGGCTTCCATCATCAGTGGCATTATGGCGCCTGTGGGACAGACATCGGTACAGCGGTTACAGTCGTAATTGCAGAACCCGCTGTGAAAATCCATCCTGGGTTGCATGATACCGGCAAAGCCATACTCACTGACAGAGGGTTGAATTACATTGGTAGGGCAGGCGGTGACACAGAGGTTGCAGGCCGTACATCTGGAGGTAAACGAAGCAAGGCCTATTGAACCGGGAGGCGATACCGGGTACAGTCTGTCTTCCTTCACAGTAGAATCCTTTGTCGGAGAAGGTACAGTAGTGTTTTGTGCGCGGACAAGCTGTGTTCCGCCTGCGAGCAGCACCAGCGAGCCCGTAATGAAACTGCGCCTGGAAGGGTCGGTATCGTTCTCCTTGCCGGTCCTGCGTTTAAGCCTCACCGGTCCGTATGACATACCGTTATCCTTGCAAGAGTCAATGCAGTTGAAGCAGTTGACGCACCTGCTGACGTCGACATGCTTGTTAAGGAAATCAATGCATGATGATTTGCAGGCCATCGCGCACCTGCCACAACGGGTGCATTTCTCTTCATCGAACCTGATCCTGAAGATAGAGAGTTTACTCACCAGTCCGAGAAATGTTCCAACCGGACAGACGGTGTTGCAGTATAGTCTTCCGTACCTGAAAGCAAGGAAAGTGATGAGCAGCAGAAATGCTGACGGAATGATGTATGCAGCCAATTCATAGGGTTTGATGTCAACCCTGTAAAGAGTGTATATATCAAATTTCCCCAGCAATGCTGCCAGGAGGTTGTTTACAAAAAGAACTGCCGGTTTGGCAAAATAGGTCATGAAACGGCCAAAGGTGCTATAGGGATCAAGTATGGTGAGTACATATACGCCGCCGAGAAGAAGGATTCCGGCTGTAAGCACCAGTATGAAATAGCGGAGTATTGTATAGGGTTTCTTGTACCCGTATCTGCGGAACCGTCTCTTGAACAGGCCTCCTGCCCGGCTGATACCATCCTGAAGGATACCTAGTGGACAGAGGAAGCTGCAGTAGGTCCTGCCGGTCAGTAAAGTAAGGATTATCACCACGATAAATCCTGTGGCGGTGGCCACTCCGGCTATTACAAACTTCAGGAGTGAGGGTGCGAACTGCAGGTAGAGGATCGGACCGAAGGCCCTTTCGCCAAGAATGCCTCTGAAATCGATAAAGAGAAAGGCAAAAAGAAGAAGGATAAGAGCAGAAAATACCGTACGTATATGTTTCAGTGCAGATGACTTCATGGACACCTACATTTTCATCCTGTGGATATTCATGGTTGCCAGGTCCATCTTGCCGATGCCCATCCCGGCTGCCAGGGCTATGTGTTCAATGGAGGAGGGTTCCTTTCCCATCATCTTGGCGCCTGCGGCATCAATCGCCACCCAGTCGGTTGAGATCATGAGTGACTTCATGCCGGACAGGTCTTCTTTTGAGACGCCGCGCGGACCATTGCGCATCATCACGTTATAGGCATCCATGACGTTCAGGGTCGGTTTCTTTGGGTAGAGAGCATAATCGGCTATGCACTGGTTAAGGTTATTCCTGTGCCAGTAACCACGGTCCCATATCACCCCCATCATGTTTTTGAGGGCGCCTGTCATCATCGCGGACCTGTGGTGCTTCAGTACCGGTACGTTGATAAATACGTCACTGCTGAGCACAAGTTCATGGACCTTGGTCTTTGTGAGTTTTTTTCCATTGGGAATCGTAACCTCCTGGTAATAGCTCTCCGAGTTGCCCGGAACGATCTTGGCCCCGGCATCCTTTACAGCCTGTTCAATTCCTGAGTTCTTATAGCACTTTATCCAGTTATCGCAAGTATTATCGAAGACATAGACCTCCTTTGCCCCGGCCCTGTAACAGTGTTCAATAATTCTTCTGACAAGTTCCGGATTGGTGTTGGCTCCCTTATCGGGAACAACATCCCATCCTATATTTGGTTTTACAAGTACTTTCTGTCCCTTGCTGACGAATGTGCCCATCCCTCCTAGAGCCTGAATACCCATGTCAAACATGGCTGCAGGCTCACCGCCCATGACTGCAACAAGGTCATAGTTAGCTCCGGCAGGCAGTGGTGTACCAGCCAGTGCATTCCCATAACGGCCAAAACTCATGAAAGCACCTGCCGCCAGTCCGGCACCTACCGAACTGCGTAAAAAATTTCTTCTTTTCATTCCCTGCTATGTCAAAAATTACCCCAAAAATGAGAAGATGCAAAGTAAACATTTTTTTTAATATATCGGCTCCGTATTCTTATATTAGCAGCCTGAGCAGCCGGCCTGCCGCATCTGCGGGAGGAGATCAGCAAGTGTTAAAAAAACTAAAAGAAAATGAAAATACTGTACTACGACTGTTTTTCGGGGATAAGCGGGGATATGAACCTGGGTGCCATGATCGATCTGGGTATCAGCCGTGATACCCTGATCAGCGGCCTGAAGAAACTGAATATAGATGGATGGAGGCTTGAAATCGCTACCGACCAGAGGAACGGCATTACTGGTACAAAGGTAACTGTGGTGACTGATGAGGGTGAAGACGCGGAACATGTGCACAGGCATGAGCACGAACACCTGCACGGTCATGAACTTGAAAATGAGCACGAGCACGAACATGGCCACGGCCACGGCCATAACCATGACCATGACCATGACCATCATCACATGACCAGGAACCTTTCTGACATAGAGAAGATAATTAATGGCAGCAGCCTGTCTGAGAATGTCAAGGTCATGGCCATGGAGATATTCAGCCGTATAGGGGTTGCCGAGGCGGCAGTGCATAACAAACCCCTGAATGAGATCAACTTTCATGAGGTAGGTGCGATAGATTCCATCGTAGACATTGTGGGTGCGGCCATATGCTTTGATACTCTTGGGGTGGATAAGGTGTATGTCTCTGACATAGAGCTTGGTAGCGGGATGGTAAAATGCGAGCACGGACTTCTGCCGGTTCCGGCGCCCGCCACAGCCCTTATCATTGCCGGCTTCTCCGTGCACACGGGAGGAGTTACCTTTGAGGCTACCACACCTACGGGAGCAGCTATCATCGCCACAGTAGCCAGACCTGCACCGGCAGACATGAAGTTCGTAATTAAAAGCACTGGTTACGGTATCGGGCAGAAGATCAATCCTTCCAGGCCGAATATTCTCAGGGTCTTTCTTGCGGAGACAGGACAGCCGGAAGAGATAGGACACAAGGCTTACCTCGTTGAGTGCAATGTTGATGACATGAACCCTGAGCTGTCAGATTACATCTCGGCCAGACTGTTTGCAGCTGGAGCCGGCGATGTATGGTTCACTCCCGTGATAATGAAAAAGGGCCGGCCGGCCTTTACCCTCAGCGTCATCTGCGAGGAAGAACAGAAAGATGCCGTCAGGGAGATTTTATTCAAAGAGTCAACAACTATAGGCCTTAGGGTAACACCATTTGTCAAGGAGACGCTGCACAGGGTATTTGAGGAGGTTGATACTCGCTTCGGAAAGGTGATTCTGAAGAAATCATATTTCAATGACAGGCTTGTTTCAGTCAAACCGGAAGCAGACAGGTGTGCGGCCATAGCGGCGGAGACAGGGCTGCCCATGAAGCAGGTCATCCATGAGATAACAGCACTCGCACTGAAATAGCCATGGTACTTTCGGAAAAAAAAGAGGGACTGCGGGTCATGCTTGCCGAAGCGGGGTCAGCAGTGATAGCTCTTTCCGGCGGCACGGACAGCACTTTCCTGGTCAGTTTTGCCGCCAGTGTAAGGGAGCTCCGTGTGATGGCTGTGACGGTCAGCACTCCGTACACATTCGCCTCTGAGGTGGACGATGCCGCCCTGTTCTGCAGGAATAGGAGCATTGAGCACAGGATAATAAGCATGGAGATACCGGTTGCTGTCAGTTCAAACCCTCCTGACAGATGCTATCTCTGTAAGCGGGAAGTTATGAAGGCAGTTACCGGGGCGGCAAAAGAGGGAGGCTTTGCATATGTTTTTGACGGCACCAACATTGATGACCGGGGTGACTATCGTCCGGGCCTGAAAGCGCTAAGGGAGTTTAATATAAGGAGTCCGCTCGCCGAGGCGGGGCTGACAAAGGTTGAGATCAGGCAGCTGGCCCGTGAAGCCGGACTGGAGGTGAGCGACAAGCCGTCGAACACCTGCCTGCTAACCCGTTTCCCTCATGATACGGAAATAGTGCCGGAGAACCTCCGCAGGGCGGAAGAGGCTGAGCGGATTGTCTCAGAGATGGGATTCACAGGTGCGCGTGTAAGGATCCATGGCGATCTTGTCAGAATCGAGTTCAGGAGAGAACAGTTTGATGAAATAATCAAGGAAGAGATAAGGCTTAGAATGTCGGCCGCCCTGAGAAAACTGGGATATAACTATATTACGGCAGACATTGAAGGTTACCGTACCGGAAGTATGAACAAAAACATCTGAGGAAATGAATACTATTGAGCTTGAGAATATACTGAAAGGAATCAGCAATGGTTCGGTGAGTGTTGATGAAGCAATGGAGAAACTGCGTGATTTTCCCTACACTGATCTGGGCTTTGCGAGGATAGACCATCACCGTGAACTGCGGACGGGATATCCTGAGATAGTCTACTGCGCCGGCAAGACAGCCGAGCAGGTAAGAGCCATCTTCGGGGCAATGGAAGGGCACGGGAACAACATCATCGGCACCAGGGCCGATAAGGAGATGTTCGATTATATAAGTCCATTCTTTCCGGATGCAGTCTATTACGATATTGCCCGTATAATAAGTATAAGGAGAAAGGAGATCGCGCCTCCGGCCTCAAAGATTGCGGTTATCACAGCCGGTACCTCCGACATTCCCGTGGCAGAGGAGGCTGCTGTCACGGCCGAACTGCTGGGAAACAATGTTGTCAGGATCTATGATGCAGGGGTGGCTGGTATCCACAGGCTCGTCGACAAACTGCCGGAGATACGCGGGTGCAGGGTCTCTATTGTCATTGCCGGTATGGAGGGTGCCCTTGCAAGCGTTATCGGCGGACTGGTGAACATGCCAGTCATAGCAGTGCCCACAAGTGTCGGCTACGGGGCCTCTTTTGAGGGCCTCTCGGCACTGCTTGCGATGCTTACAAGCTGTGCCGCCGGTGTAACTGTGGTCAACATAGATAACGGATTCGGGGCAGGTTTCTCTGCCAGCAGGATAAACAGGATGTAACCGGCAATGAGGGAAGAGGTTATCCTTTCAACAGCATACTTTCCCCCGGCCGAATACTTCAGCCTGGTTGCCGGTAACCGGCAACCAGG
>JBFYPM010000015.1:0-20242 GCA_041303295.1 Bacteroidales bacterium | reverse complement strand
AACTCCGTCATCTTCGGGGTGCCGATAAGTTCGGCCGGATTCGGTGGTACAGGTCCCGACGATGCAAACCAGAGGTTCACTATCTCCGTCGGCGAAATGACCTCCTCAAAGGAGGCACTGTTGCTCAGGTATTGGCTCATGCCTTGCCCGTTGCCGGCCTTGAGTATGGCATGTACCCGGGGCTTGCGCAGGTCAAGACCGACAATAAGAACCTTCTTGTTCATCATTGAGATGATTGTTGCCAGGTTCACCGAGACGAATGTCTTGCCCTCGCCGCTAACCGGTGAGCTGACTACGATGACAGGGCAGCTGGTCTGCCCGGTATAGAATGCCAGCGAGGTACGGACAGCCCTGAAGCTCTCAGCCAGCGTGCTGCCTGGCTTCTCCGCCACCGGATCCTCAACATGATAGTCGGAGTGGCTTATGTAACCAATAATTGGGGCTTTAGTTATCCGCTCGATATCATGCCTGCCAATAATTTTGCTGTTCAACAGGTCAAAGATTACTATCAGTGCCATAGGTACAAGCAGGCCCAGAAGCAACGCGGTAAGGTAGTTCTTCATCTCTTTCGGCTTTACCCTGGTACTATTTTGAACGATAGCGTTGTCGATGACACGGTTATCAGTGATCTGTGATGCCTTGGCAATGCCTGACTCGGCCCTCCGCTCCAGGAGATATGTATAGACCGAGTTGTTCAGGTCAAACTTCCTCTGTATCACTATGAGGCGTCTCTCAGTCCCCGGCAGTCGCCCCAGCTCTCTCTCAACCACTGCTATACGCTCATTTACATTCTTCACCGATAGTCCGAGCTGGCTTATGGCGCTGGTGACATTCTCACGAAGGGCGGCGCGCGCATCCTCGAGGTTCTGGTGCATCAGCTGCGCCTGTGGCTGGTTCTCCTTGACGTTGAAGGCCATCTGTCGCTTCTGCTGCTGGAGAGCGGCAAATTCACCGACAAGACCTACAAGGACGGGGTCAGTGACGCCCATGATACTGGGGGAGATGATACTCTCACTGTCATCACGTGTGTCAAGGTATTCAAGCAGGTACTCATAGTACTGCATCTGCATTCCAAGCGCATTCTTTTCACCCTCAAACTTCTCAAGCCTCTGCAACACCAGTGTTCCCTCGAGGGTGAGATCGACAAACCGGTTATTGAGCCTGAAGTCCTCCATGCTGTTCTCTGCTATCTTAAGCGAGTCGGAGATGAGCCCCAGCTGTGCCTCAATGAATCTTATTGTGTTATCTGCTGAACTGCCCTTGAGTTCGAGTCCCTGATCAATGTAGAGCCTCATCAGCATGTTCAGGTAGTCAGCTCCCTGCAGCGCCGAATAGCCTTCAAATGAGAGATTGAAGACGCTGGCATAATCCTCAACAGCCGCTACACTGAGACTGGCACGGTAGACGTTTGTAAGAGTGGATGGCGATTCAAACCAGACCAGCCACCGGTTGCCGTCGCTTTCAGACTTGGCGCTGTCACGCTGTTCAACGATAAAATTAAAACCGAAAAGATCATAGGTTTCACCCAGCCTGAATTCATGACCCTGGCTATCCTTCATCTCCTTTTCAGTAGCTTTGATTTTATCTGATTTGAGCTGGTCTTTATCTATCTCAACAGTATATGTGTCTGTCCCTGTAAACCTGAAAGTCATCGGTACTCCTTCCGGCTGATCATCTTTGAGTTTTTTTATCACGAAGGGGGAGCTCATGTATGTACGCTGTCCCTGTATACCGTTGCGCCCTACCGGGATGTATGCAATATGATGCTCCGGCAACTCCTCAATGACGCGGTAGTTAAGCGTATATGACTTGAGAATCGCCACCTCGTCTTCCAGATTAGGGTAAGGATTATAGGCGTTCCCCGCAAAGATCTGTTCCATGTTTGCAATGGCGCCAGTGGCCTGCTGCTCCTTGATCATAATCGTGCCTTGAACGCTATAGACGCGTTGTGAATACCGATTGAAGACATAGGCTATAGCCAGGGCAAGGAAGAGCGCCGCAGCTATCCAGAGCCAGTTGCTGATGAACAGGGAGACGTATCTCATCAGATCTATATCATCTGAGGGCGGGGCGGGTTTCTTGGATGTTTCCATGTTAGTAAGGCAGTAGGCAATAGGCAGTAGGCAATAGTAAATTTGCGAATTGCGATTTAGGAATAGTTTTTGCTCCTGGCGGTGAGGCCAGATATTTGGGTTTTAAAAATCCTCCGGTTGGTCAGTCACATCGGTATGAGTGCCTAACAATCTTAAGGTCAGTAAATTAAAGTCTGAGCCGATCAGTTGTTAATGGCTCTGTATTTTGTCAATCCTTCCCCAAGTTATTCGGACTTTCCGCCAATGGCGGATTGCGACGAACAAATATATTAAAAAAGGTTAAAGGTTAAAGGTTAAAGTCATAAGTTTTAAGTTCATTGCGATAACAGACACCAGTCATTATTCTTCGGTGTAGTAGGTCCCTGCCTCACCCTTCGCCCCCTTGCCGTATGAAGTGTGACCGTAGTACTTGTAACCGTAGTTATAGCCGTACGAGTACCCCATTGTGTAACCGTAACGGAGGCCGTAACCGTAGTAACCCGACATGGAAATGTCATTGACAACGATGCCGGCGTTCTTTATCTCCCTGCTCCGGTAGATCTCGTCGACAAGATGAAGAGTGTTTTTCGACGTATAGCGCTGCCTGACGACGAAGAGCGTGGTGTCAGCCAGTCGCGCCAGGAGCATGGCGTCGGTGACGATGGCCACCGGCGGTGTGTCGATGATTATATAGTCAAACTGCTTCCTGGCCCTCTCAAGGAACTCAGCCATAGTACTGCGCTCAATGAGCTCTGCCGGGTTTGGCGGGATAGGACCGGCGGTGGCGAACCAGAGGTTTTCAATGTTGGTCTTGCGGATTACCTCCTCATACTTCCCGTTTCCGCTGAGGAAGGTGCTCATGCCTGTGGCATTGTCCATGCCGAGGATCTTATGGATGCGCGGCTTGCGCAGGTCAAGGCCCACAAGCAGCGTCTTGCGCCCGAGAAGCGAGATGATGGATGCCAGGTTCACGGCCACGAAGGTCTTGCCCTCACCGCTGACGGTGGAGGTGACATCAATGACCACCGGCTTGTCATCCGGGGTGAGGTACTTCAGTGCGGTGCGTATGCTGCGGAAGCTCTCAGCCAGTGTGCTGCCGGGCTTACCGATGACGGGTATCTCAGTGCCGTAGGCGCTGTGGCTGATGAAGCCGAGGATGGGCACACGGGTGATACGCTCAATATCCTTCTTGTCAATGATCTTGTTATTGAGAAGGTCTATGATGATGATTGCGATGGCCGGCAACAGCAGCCCGAATATAAGGGCGAACATGTAGTTCTGCCTCGCCCGCGGCTTGATGCGTGCGGCATTGTATGGCTCTGCCTCGTCGATGACCTTGTTCTCCGAAATGTTCGAGGCCTTGGCGATGCCTGCCTCCGCCCTCTTCTCGAGAAGGAAATTATATACGGTGCTGTTCAGGTCAAAATCACGCTGGATGCCTATCAGCCTCCTCTCGGTGCCCGGGAGCCGGCCCAGCTGCCTGTTCACCTCCGTAATACGGCTATCCACATCCTTCATCGAGATGCTGATCTGGTTGATGCTGTTGACCACATTCTCAAGGAGTGCTGCACGAGCCTGCTCCACCTGGCCCGTGATGAGGCCTGTGGCCGGGAGCTCGTCCTTCAGGACAAACCCCAGCTGTCTCTGCTGGAGCTGCAGCTGCGAGAGCTCTTCCACCAGCCTGATGATGAGCGGATCGGCAATGCCCATCACGCTGGGTGAGACTATCAGCCCGCTCTCATTGCGCGAAGTGAGGTACTCCTTCAGGTATTCATGATACTGCATCTGGAGACTGAGTGCATTCTGCTCCATCTCATAGCGCTCCAGCCGCTGCAGCACAAGGTTACCCTCAGCGGTGAGATCGACAAACCGGTTGTCAGTGCGGAAGTTCTCCATCCTGGCCTCGGCAAGCCGGAGGGAGTCAGAGACCAGTCCCAGCTGATCATCAATGAAATCTATTGTCTGTTCTGCCGCCAGGTTCTTCCATTCGAGCCCCTGGGCTATATATGCGCTCATCAGCGTGTCAAGGTACTCAGCCTCCTGCTCGGGCACCAGACCTGTCACTGACAGCGTGACAAGCGTTGCCTCCTCCTCGATGGGTATCACCGAGAGCCTCGCCCGGTAGCTGTTGGCAAGGGCCGCCGGCCTTACGAACCTGAAATAGTATTTGTTTGACCATCCCTCAATATAGGGCGATGTCTCCCTCTCCCTGGGGTAGATGATAAAGTCGAACCCGAACCGGTTGAACCTCTCGCCGAAGCTGTGTTCGCCCTCATACTCGTTCGCCTCAATTGTCATCTGGTATCTCTCCGGTGAGAGGACCTTGATATCCACCCTCCGGCCCGCCGGCTGGAGATTGATTGTATCCCATACAACCACGAATGGGGAGTTTTTGTAAAGACGGCTCTCGGCTATACCGCGGCGTCCGACCGCCGTATAGACGATATGGAAATCCTCCAGCTTGTACATCACCTGGTGGTTGAGATCGAACGACTTCAGGATGCCGATCTCGTTCTGCAGATTCTGGCGCGATGAGAATATGTCACCTCCCGGGATGATCTTGTCCATGCCTGAGTAGCCTCCGCCGTTCAGGTCGTCTTTGATGAGCATGGTGCTCTGTACGGTGAAGAGCTCCTCGCCCCAGCGGTTCACGCCGTAGGCTATGCAGAGCGAAATGAACAACGCCGCCGCGAACCAGTACCAGTTACTGATGAAAAGTGAAAAGTACCTGCGGAAGTCGATGGTTTCGCCTTCGGGTGTGTTGAAGTTATACTCGTCGTTCTCCATCGGTCGGCAGGTTTTATTTGAAGTAGTTCACAAGAAGGAGGGTGGTGCTGATGGTGCCGGTGACAGTGGCGATGATGAATGATATTGTCGGAAGGTTGACGTTGAAGACCTTCTTCGGGTTGGGCTGTACTATCACAACGTCATTTGGGGTGATGAAGTACGCCGGCGACGACAGCAGGCTCTTGTCCTGCAGGTCGATGTGATATGTGTAGGTCTTGTCGCCTGCAGGCCTGATGACGAGGATCTTCTCCTTGGTGCCGGTCTCGGAGATGCCTCCGGCGCGACCGATGGCCTCCAGCACCGTGAGCTGGTCATTGTAGTTGATGAAGCTCCCCGGCGCCCTGACCTCGCCGATGACCGTATATTTGAAGCTCATGAGCTTCACCTCCACATAAGCGTGGCGGAAGAGGGAGTCGACTTTCTCCTGGAACAGGTCGCGAATTTCGAAGATTGTCAGTCCTGCCACCGGGATATCACCCAGGAGGGGCATTGTAACGATGCCTTCGGGGTCGATGCTGTAACCCAGCAGATATGATGAACCTTCTGTAGCGATGTTGCTGATGTTTGCCGCTGACTTGTCGCTGAGCATTTCGGTCAGCGCTCCCTCCGGTGTCTGGGCCTTTACCGAGACATAGAGGACGTCGCGGGGCTGGACCTTATAGTCAGGGACATCCATTGGGAAGTAGTTCTCGCCGCCCAGTTCATAGAGGTTATTGAGGTATGAGAGTTCCTGCTGGGTGGAGCAGCCAGCCATGAGGAGAATCAGTGCTAACAGGGGGAGTAATGTTTTCATATGTCTGAAGGTCTTGCGGTATTGCGGTCTTGCGGTCAAGGGTTTAACGTCTGATGTTTGAAGGTCTGAAGTTTTTGCCGGGTGAATGGCGAACTAAATATCCTGATTTTTTTCGAGTTTACGTATGGCGTTGGACTTTATATCTACTGTAAGGTTCATGCCGGGCTGAATAATGCGTATCACCACCTTGTGTTTGCGTCCCACCCTGATCAGCTCACCACGGAGGCCGGTGAGCGATCCTACTGTCACCTCCACCTTGTCACCCTCGGCATAGACGTCGCTGCTCAGCTCCACCTCGGCATCGCTGCCGCAGAGGATGCGGAGGTTGTTAATCTGTATATCCGGAATGGCGACGGGCTTGCCCTGAATCATGATGAACTTGACCACGCCGTCGATAGTGCGTATCGGGAAGAACTCCTTCGGGATGGCTTTGACGAAGACGTAGGAGCTGATGAGTGGTTTCTCAATAACCTTCTTGCGGTCAGACCACTGGCGGAGGGTCTTCTGGAGCGGGAGGAAGGTCTCAATGCCCATCTCGGAAATACGGTTGCTGACCCGTTTCTCGGCTCTTGAGTTTGTATAGACGGCATACCAGGCTCTCTCGGTTTTCTTAAGCACCGGGGTCTCCGACGTCGCGGGAGCATCTTCTTTCAGTGGACTACCCTCCTGCATCAGAGCATCGCTGTTCAGATGATTACCATCCTGCACAGGAGCATCACCCTTCACAGGGCTTTCCTCCTTCACCGGCGGGGTCTGGTAGTCTTCCATAATTACACTTCGTATTGCCGGGCAAATTTAGCAAATATATTAAGGAAAGTGAATATTGGGAGAAGTCGGCAATCGGCAGTCCTCAGTCGGCAGTCAGCTGTCATTCGTTGGGCCTGAAGACTGGTTACTGGTTACTGGTTACTGGTGACTGAAGATCCAGACCTTTAGACTTTTGACTTTCAGACTTTTGACTTTCAGACTTAGAGTCCGGACTCAAATGAATCTCTCAAAAACCTTCGCCATGCGATCCTGCTCTGATTTTGGCAACTGATACCTGTCGGCTATCCCTCGCCATCGGCTAACTGATTCTTTTAACCGGTTAATGATTCTTAATCCACTTCCCTTGTCCATCCGGAAAAACTCAATGACCTCAAGTGCCAGATCCAGATCCAGCGCATTATCACTAAGACTTATATTGAGAGATAAACCTGTTCCGTTTTCATCAGGATTAAGATCAAAGGCAGGCGAGAGAATCCACCCTTTTTCCACCAGTAGAAATCCATGGTTCCTCAGATGATCATCGGTATTAGCGATCATGATATTAAAGACAATCCTGGTCCAAAGTTCCTGCAGGTCGCTTTGAACACTGGCTCCCATGGAAGCCAGAAAATCTGCAATCTCCAGATAACTTGCTCCTTCGCGGTAGCTGTCACCATCTTTATGCCCCAACATTGTCATTGCAGATGCAAAATGAATCCGTTCACCGATGTCAGTTCTGTCAAATCGCTTTGTCAGATAAGTGTGGTAACGTCCGGAAAAAGTTCTCACCATTGAATGTGCCACCTTAATCCCGGCAGACTTTGCAAGTTCATTTGCCACCATTTCCCAGCCACCGATGTCTTTTGTGTCTGATTTGCTGGGAAATTTAGCAATCCAAAGGGTTTTTGCCTTATCCAGTACACTTGCTTTAGGCCTCGCTCCGCCAAGTGAAGATCCGGGATTGACCAGCATTGTCAGCCATTTTGTGTATTCGGGGTCATCAATAATATCTTCCTCCTCGAGCAGGAGGCTGATATGTTCCAGTTCCTTCAGCGACGTCCATGGTGGTGTTGCATACTCCTCATTGTTATTAAGGAAAGGACCGTCCTGATTCTCCTTGAACCTCAATGCTCCCATCCTATTACAATCATAAACACCGAGAAGGTAATCGGATTCCCTGAGCGTCATTTCGGGACGCTTTTCAGATCTCGCCAAAGCTGCCTCGCGCCTTTTCATCAGCATTCGTCCCCAACGGTCGGGGGAGGAGTCGAGGAAAAGACCAAAGTTTAGTTTTTCATCGCCTGCATATTGTGTTCCCGAAAACAAGAACAACTGAGGGTCAAGGTTTTGTGAAGAATTCGTTTTGAGCCAATCGTTATAATAACTGAATGAAAAGATTTCCTTTCCTCTGACATACTCAGCCCTGAGTTCACCCATCCGGACAGGTTCCTGCATACCTTTCCAATGAGCGTAAACATAGATTTTCCTGAGGTTATTCCCGGATCCCATTGTCTTGATAGTCATTAGTTGCAGTGCCTGGATTTTTGTCTTCAATTTTGGCTTTTGCTCCTACATTGATTTTTGGTGCCCTCTCTTTTATTATCAATCCGGCATCCTGAATCTTCCGGCCAAGTGTGTCATCTTTTGCCACGTGGGTAATATCCTGTTCAAGTCCCAGCACAGCCAGGACCTTGACATATGCCCCAATTGTTACATTGGAGTTACCTCTTTCAATTGAGTGCAGAGTCGGCCTGCTGATATCAGCCCTCTCTGACACCTGCTCCATGCTGTATCTTCGTCTCAGCCGCGCAAGCCGGATGTTCTCTCCAAGGATAGTCAGAGTCTTTTGTGTTCTCGGCAAAAGTATGTTGTTCCTTGTTTTCATAACATTAACTCTATTTTACAAATATAAGCATTTTTGTAAAATTTACTTAATGTTATCGAATTTTAAATAATGATTTCAAAAGCCTGATGTCCCGATGTCTTACAGGTTCGGGATTTGGCTTCGCCGGGCTCTCCGCTAACCGGCGGTTCGGTTCGGCATCGCCTTGCGGCGAAGCCTCAATCGGAAGGTCTCAGGTTCAAATATCTCAGGAGAGGAATTTTAGGGTGAAATCTTGCCAGGAGATAATTTTAATATCTTTGATCACCGTTGATTCTGTGCCCCGGTAAATGACTGTTCTGGTGATCTTCTGATCAGAAGAGACCACGGGGAATGATTTCAGGTTTCTGAGATAATCCTCACTGAATGTCTGGCCTGCCTTTATCTCCAGTGCATCAATCGAGTTATCCCCTCTCTCAATAATACAATCTACCTCCGATCCGTTACTTTCGCGCCAATACCAGACTGAAGGACGCATTCCTTGATGTACCTGTGACTTGATTATTTCTGTAATAACCAGATTTTCAAACAGCGCACCAGACAGGTAATGATTTAACAGCATTGCAGGATCATGTATCCGGAGCAGTGACGAGACTACACCTGTATCATAGAAGTAGAGTTTTGGCGACTTGATTATACGTTTGTTAAAGTTACGGTGATAAGGCTGAAGAAGATAAATAATATAGCTTGATTCCAGAAGCGAAAGCCAGGCTTTGACCGTATTGACCGAAATACCCGTATCATTGGCCAAAGATGACAGGTTGAGAATCTGTCCTGTTCGACCGGCACATAGTCCCAGAAATCTTGAGAATGTCTGCAGGTTTTCAACGGACCGGAGAGTCCGGATATCCCTCTCAATATATGTCTGCAGATATGAAGGGTAGAAGTCTGAGGGTTTGATATGCTGGTCATAGACGCGTGGATAAAACCCATTGATAATGAGTTGAGCAGGCTCAAAATCTTCGATAACTCCAAGCTCTCCGACATCAAAAGGCAGGAGGACATTAACACTTACTCTCCCTGCAAGCGACTGGCTGATATGGTTATTCAGGAGAAAACTCTGCGAACCAGACAAAATATACTGACCGTTCTGTCTCCTTTCATCTGATACAACCTGTATGTAACTGAACAGGGAAGGCAGGTTCTGAGCTTCATCGAAAATCACTCTTGTTCCGGCCTCCTTCAGAAAACCCAGAGGGTCAGCTGAGATCATTTCGCGGATGTCAATCCTTTCAAGATTGAAATACTTATACGTGCTGAAGGCACTGCGTAAGAGTGTGGTTTTACCTGATTGTCTTGGGCCTGTCAGTGAAACAACAGGGAATTTTTCAAGCATCTTTTCAAGATGGACTACAATTCTTCTGTTGATTATCATTCTATGTTATTTTGCATTTCAATTGCAAATATACATACTTTTTAATATTTTAATGAGATACAGATTCTTCCAAAAAACCAGATTTGGTCTTTAGATGAGGGCTGAAGGTCCCGACACTTCGTGTGCGGGATTTCCTCTCCGCCAGCTGGCGGATCGGCCCTGGTCCTGCGGTCTTGCAGTCTTGCGGTCTTGCGGTCCATGACTGCCGGCTGAAGACTGCTGACTGAAGATCAAGACCTTTGGACCTAAAATCCCCAAACGATGCCGCCGCTAAAGGTGGTTGCGGACCCAAAGAGATGCGCGGGGTACCAGTCGTCACGCCCCTCAACATTCCGCCGCGTCACCGCTGCCCTGACCTCCACGCCGCCGGTGATGAGGTAACAGGCCTCGAAACCTGTGGCTATATTACTCCACTCAACTGTCTCCAGGTAGGGCAACCCAACCCTCGGCCCCCCGATGCTCTGGTAATCGGTACCTCTCTCCGACCGCTCATGCCATAGCCGGACGGTCATCGCCCTGACAGGCCGGTAATCGAGCGCCAGGTAGAGGCTGCGACTGTTGTCGCGGAGCCAGTGACCCATGTTGTATCCCTGGTTCTCGAAGGTGGTAACCGGCACATTGTGCTGGAAGGTGAGCGGGTAGGTGAATGTAGCCTCCGCCGTAACCCAGATGTCAGGCATGAAGCTGAAATTGCCGGCACGCACTCCTCCCTTCCATGAGAAAAAATTATAGTCGGAGTTGGTGAACCGCGCTGTTGAGAGCTCATCAATAAAGAGGGTGCCATAGAGATGCAGGTGCCTGATGTTGTTAGAGCTTATATCTATGAACATCTGCGAGTTGCTGTTGTTGATGCCGGAGTTGAGGCCGTGATCCACCGACTTGTAAAAGAATAACGGCATCAGGTAATAGGGCAGGAGGCGCTGATCAGACCAGATCACACTGTTGCCCACCGAGAGGTGCAGCCCGGTAACAGGTGTGAAGGTGAAGAGGCTGGCGGAGATATATTTGGTATGGTAGACCTCGCGGTAGGTGGTGCCGTATGCATTTGTGACCCAGTATGAGCGGGTGGAGTCGACCACCATCGATGTCAGCCACCCGAAGAGCCATGTCATCTCGGCCCACTCCACAGGTTTCAGGTGGAGCTTCAGCTGCATGAATGACGGCGCCTTGCCCGAGAGGATGTTACTGCCGGCATAGCCGCTGCCCCATACCGGCGAATCCTTCAGGAAGGAGATATCGCCCCACCGCCACATATAGCTTACCCCTCCTGTCATCTCGGAGAAATCGGTAAGGTTCTTGATGTGCCCTCCGCGTTCCGGGGTGAGGTATTCCGGTGCCCCCAGGAGCGGATCCTGGTGGTTATCTCGCAGCGATGCGAAGAACGACAGGTTGCCATAGCTCCCGTAAACCTTCGCACCGTTTTTCCAGCTTACGGAGGTCTCACGCCCTTCGCCGTTCGTGATACCGCCATTGAAGCCGAGAACAGGTGAGACTGTGACGCTGAAGAGTGAGTCGCGGTACTGCGCCGTGGCAGGATTATATTTCAGCTTCATCCTCCTCTCCTCCACGGTGAGGATGTAGTTTCCGAGCCAGAAGTCGAGCTCTCCCTGTTGTCTTCGCGTCAGCTTATCCCTAAGGTTATCAGCCTCTTCAAGCTTATCCGCTATCAGCCTGCGGCTCCAGGGCTTCACTGCCTGGTTCAGCTCTATGATGCCATCGCCGGCCAGCTCACTGAGGAACAGGTATATGGCCCTCTCTTCCACAGGCTCCGGTATGACCTGGGCGCGGAGCGGGATGAGTGAAGGGAGCAGCAGCAGGATTGACAGTGCAATAAGTGTTGAAAACCTCATCGGCATGACATTTGTGCAAAGATAACCGATACTTCAAATTTTTCTATCTTGCACACGAATTGAGGAGAAATGAATACCAGGCGCTTCCGGATCTATACTTTATCTGCTGACATCCTCATCCTGGCTCTGTCATTCATTGTCATGACCTGGCTCAAGCCGTCAGGCATGAGGACCTACGTCCCGTCACACGGCCCCTTCTTTCTCGTCCTTGCCCTCTTATGGATCGTGGTCTCACTGCTCAACGGGAAGATCGGCAGCGGGCGGATAGTGAACCTCAGGACGCTCTACTATCATGTGATCACCTCGAATATCATTGCCACCAGCCTGGCGGCCATGCTAATGTATGCTCTGCGCGACGTGGGTTATTCGAGGATTGTTGTCTTCGGTACAGCAATCACCGCCACCACCCTTGAGCTGGTCTTTGGTTCGCTCTGGATAGCCTTCAGCAAGGCGCCGTTGCAGGACCCTGCGCAGATCAGGCCCTCTGAACGCGACATGGTAGCGCGGTCACACCCTGATAAAGGTAAAAGCGAGCAACCGGATCCCGGTCTCACCCTCCTGTTGCAGCAGGGATGCTCACGTGAGCGGGCTGAGGCATTGTCTTCAATGGTCAGTCGTGCCGAGAGCTCCCGCCTGTCAGTTGTCTCCACCAGCGAGATCTTCAACATACAGAACCTGCCACCGGGCGACTACTCATGCATCATCAACCTGAAGCCGCTTAACAACATAAAGGACCCCGACAGTTTTCTCGATGCCGTCAATGTCAGGCTCACCGGCGACGGTGTCTTCATCTGTTCGCTGGAGACTCTTGAGCAGCGCAAACGACGGCTAAAACGCAAGTATTCGGCGTTTCTCTATTACATCTTCTTCCTGCCCGATTTCCTTGTGCGGAGGGTGGCGCCGCGTCTCCGTCTCACGAGAGGACTGTGGCAATATATCTCCCGCAGTGCGAATCCGCCCCTCTCACGGGCCGAGGCTCTCGGCAGGCTCTCCCGTGCCGGCTTCGGTATCAGGCAGGAGAAATACGCAGGCAACATGCTGTGCATAAAGGCGAAACGCCGGTCGGAGCCGCTGCCCGTCAACGGCAGCGGGTATGGCATGATCATCGCCCTGCCACGCATAGGCCGGAACGGGGAGACATTCAGGGTCTTCAAGCTGCGAACCATGCATCCCTACTCGGAGTTCATCCAGGATTATGTCTATGACCTGCACGACCTCGAGGCGGGGGGCAAGATGAAACACGATTTCCGGGTCACGGGATGGGGGCGCTTCTGCCGGAGGATATGGCTCGACGAGCTGCCGATGATCGTCAACCTGTTCCGCGGCGACATGAAGATGGTGGGGGTGAGGCCGCTGTCACAGCACTATTTCTATCTCTATGACGATGAGGTACGCAACCGCCGCATAAAGTACAAGCCCGGACTGCTGCCGCCGTTCTACGCCGACATGCCCAGGGACCTGGAGGCGATACAGCTCTCCGAGATCCGTTACCTCGATGCCTGGGACAGAAACCACCTGGGCACAGACGTGAGGTACTTCTTTAAAAGCGTATTCAATATTATTTTCCGGTCGGCAAGATCTAACTAGGTCGGAAGGTCTGATCCGCCAGCTGGCGGATGAAGGTCGGAAGGTCCGGGGTCTATTTTTGTTTAAGCTTTGCCTCCATGCATAGTGTTGCGTGGGGCACGGCGCGGAGACGCTCCTTGCTGATGAGCTGTCCTGTCTCACGACAGATGCCGTAGGTCTTGTTCTCTATCCGCACCAACGCCGCCTGCAGATGCTGTATGAACTTCAGCTGACGCTGAGCCAGCCTGCCGGCCTCCTCCTTTGACAGCGTGGTAGCTCCCTCTTCCAGTACCTTGAAGGTGGGAGAGGTGTCCATGGTATCATTGTTATCCTCATGGGTGATGCTTGCCTTGAGCACATCGTAGTCTTTCCTGGCTTTGTCGAGTTTGGCCATGATTATATGCCTGAACTCCTCCAGCTCCTCGTCCGTATATCTATTCTTTTCTGCCATGGCTGCCGGTGTTTGTATTATCCGGCAAATGTAATATAAAATATGATATATTCTGCAATATAATTGTGAGGCAGTTGCGGTCCTGCGGTCTTGCGGTCCTGCGGTCCTGCGGTCTTGCTGAATGCCGACTCAAACGCTACTGCCTATTGCCTACTGCCTATTGCCTAATTATATTTATCTTTGCAGGCTGAAAAAACAGGATTTATGTCGAAGAGATTTCCCGAGTACAAGGGCCTTGACCTCCCGAGGATAAACAACGAGGTGCTGAAGATGTGGGATGAGAACAACACCTTCCACCGCTCGTTACGAAGCCGCGACGGTAAGGGCGAATTCATCTTCTTCGAGGGGCCCCCCTCCGCCAACGGCATGCCCGGCATACACCATGTCATGTCACGCGCCATCAAGGATGCCATCTGCCGCTACAAGACGCTGCAGGGCTACGAGGTCAAACGTAAGGCCGGCTGGGACACACACGGACTGCCCGTGGAGCTCGGCGTTGAGAAGTCGCTGGGAATAACCAAGGAAGATATCGGCACAAAGATCTCAGTGGATGAATACAACGCTGCCTGCCGCAAGGATGTGATGAAGTATACCGATGTGTGGGAGGATCTGACCCGCCACATGGGTTACTGGATCGACATGGACAACCCATACGTCACTTATGACAACCGGTACATTGAGACCCTCTGGTGGCTGCTCAAGGAGCTCTATAAAAAGGGCCTCCTCTACGAAGGCTACACCATCCAGCCCTTCTCTCCCGCCGCCGGCACCGGCCTCAGCTCGCACGAGCTCAACATGCCGGGCTGCTACCGCGATGTGAAAGACACAACCTGCATTGCACTCTTCAACGTAACACGAAACGTCAAGTCGAAGTTCCTCTTCAGCGGTATCGACACCGAAGAGGTGAAGATCATGGCATGGACCACCACGCCGTGGACACTGCCGTCAAACACGGCACTGGCCGTGGGCCCGGAGATCAAATATGCCAGGGTCACAACAACCAACCCCTATACCTCCGAACCAATCACCGTCATTCTTGCAGAGGATCTTATACCGGTGATCTTCGCCCCGGATAAGAAGCTTGCATACACCGTCAACGGATCCTATAAGGGCTGCGAGCTGAAAGGAATTGATTACGAGCAGCTTATCAACTGGGTCAATCCCGGCGAGGGTGCCTTCCGCGTCATCACGGGCGACTTTGTCACCACCGTTGACGGGACAGGCATAGTGCACATCGCTCCCACCTTCGGCGCCGACGACTACCGGGCAGGGCGCGAGCACGGTATCCCGCCGCTGCTGGTACTGATGTCCGACGGCTTCCAGGGCCCGCTCGTCGACCGCCGCGGACGGATGGTCCCGCTCAGGGATCTTGACCAGGCCTTCATCGCCACCCACGTCAACACCGACACCTACGGTCCGTTCGCCGGCCGGTATGTCAAGAACGAATACGACGACTCCCTGGCGGAGTCTGACCCCACCCTCGATGTGGATATCGCAGTGATGCTTAAGCAGCAGGGCAAGGCGTTCCGCATAGAGAAGCAGGTTCACAACTACCCGCACTGCTGGCGCACTGACAAGCCCGTGTTATACTACCCGCTCGACTCATGGTTTATACGCACCACCGCGCTGCGCGACCGTATGATAGAGCTCAACAACACAATCAACTGGAAACCCGAGAGCACCGGCACAGGCCGCTTTGGCAAGTGGCTCGAGAACCTGGTCGACTGGAACCTGTCGCGCTCACGCTACTGGGGCACGCCGCTGCCGATATGGATGACCGAAGACCGCCAGGAGGAGATGTGTATCGGATCGGTGGCCGAGCTGAAGATTGAGATAGCCCGGAGCATCGATGCCGGCTATATGTTACGTAACCCTCTTGAGAACTTCGTCGATGGCGACAACAGCTCTGAGAACTATTCGCTGTTCGACCTTCACCGTCCGTACGTTGACGAGATTATCCTTGTCAGCAGGAGCGGCCGGCCGATGAAGCGCGAAACTGACCTGATAGACGTATGGTTCGACTCCGGCGCCATGCCATATGCACAGGCACACTATCCGTTCGAGAACAAGGAGAATTTCGCAGAGATGTTCCCGGCCGACTTCATCGCCGAGGGGGTAGACCAGACACGCGGATGGTTCTTCACCCTCCATGCCATCGCCACGATGATATCCGATTCGGTATCGTATAAAAATATCATATCCAACGGCCTGGTGCTCGACAAGAACGGCAACAAGATGTCAAAGCGCCTCAGCAACGCTGTTGATCCTTTCAGTACCATCGACCAGCACGGCTCCGATGCGCTGAGATGGTATATGCTCACCAACGCCCAGCCGTGGGATAACCTCCGCTTCGACATATCAGGTGTGGAAGAGGCGAAGCGCAAGTTCTTCGGGACGCTCTATAACACCTATTCGTTCTTTGCCCTCTATGCCAATGTTGACGGTTTCACGGGGAGCGAGCCACAGGTGCCCATGGAACGCAGGCCCGAGATTGACCGCTGGATCATCTCACTGCTCAATACACTGGTAAAGGAGGTGACGGAGAGGTATGACGATTATGATCTTACACCGGCAGGCAGGGCCATCTCCGACTTCGTGACGGAGAACCTTTCGAACTGGTACGTCCGCCTCAACCGCAAGAGATACTGGGGAGGCGGGCTTGATGAGGACAAGCTCTCTGCATACCAGACGCTTTACACATGCCTTGAGACTGTGGCCATCCTGGCATCGCCCATCATTCCCTTCTTCACTGACCGCATCTTTACCGACCTCAACTCGGTGAGCGGGAAATCCGGCGAGAATTCAGTTCACCTTGTCTCCTTCCCTGCGTATGATAAGAAGCTGATAGACAAGGCTCTGGAGGAGAGGATGGAGATAGCCCAAAAGATGTCGTCGATGATCCTCGCCCTGCGCCGCCGTGTTAATATACGGGTGCGCCAGCCGCTGGCGAAGATAATGGTGCCGGTCTCCGACAAGCACTTCCGCAAGAGCTTTGAGGCCGTCAAGCCGCTGATACTCGCCGAGGTGAATGTCAGGGAGGCAGAGTACGTTGACGACACCTCCGGCCTGCTGATACGCAAGGTGAAACCCAACTTCAAGCTGCTCGGACCGCGGTTCGGGAAGAATATGAAGGAGGCGGGAGCCGCCATCCTGGCGCTGACACAGGCTGAGATAGCCGCCTTTGAGAAGAGCGGGACCCATGACCTGCTGCTCGACGGAAAGACGTATACAATCACTTCTGCCGAGGTGGAGATCATCTCCGAGGATATCCCCGGATGGCTTGTGGCCAACGAGGGCAGGCTGACAGTGGCGCTTGACATCACGGTGACAGAGGAGCTGCTGCATGAGGGCATCGCCCGCGAGTTCGTGAACCGCATACAGAACATCCGCAAGGAGAGCGGGTTCGAGGTGACCGACAAGATCAGGGTTGTGATAGAGGATATGCCGTTTGTCTCGGCTGCAGTGAAGACGCACTCCGGGTACATCGCATCACAGACGCTGGCGCTGGAGGTCATCCTGGCACCTGCCTCCGCCATCACCGGCCCCTCCTCCCGCGAGACAGACATAGAGGAGCAGGTGGTCAGGGTGCTAGTGGAAAAGGTCTGAAGGTTTTAGGTCCGAAGGTCCCGACACTTCGTGTGCGGGATTTCCTCTCCGCCAGCTGGCGGATCGTCAATCTGTCGCTGCGCTCCGTCCTACCCTGCAACCGGGCTCCGTCGCTAAGTCAGCCCACCGGGCTGACTCTTAACGCTCGGCACTGGTCGTGCGGTCCTGCGGTCCTGACTGCCGATTGTTGACTGCTGACTGAATTTGCACTCTTATTACAAGATAGCATGTCCTATTAATCAGCTATATCGAAAGCATACAGAGAATTATAAGGCACTACCGTAATTCCGTTACTTCTTTTTTGAATTTCCGTGCCTCCATAGACTAAATATCCTCCTTCCGCCTTAGTCAGCCTGTTCCAGAATTTTAATCCTCTGAACGACTCCTCTGACAGAGTCTGCCCTGACTTAACTTCCACCGGTAATCGCAATATACCTTTATCAACCAGAATATCTATTTCATTGCCAGTACTGTCACGCCAGAAAAAGAGATTATTTGATTTGCCGCGGTTATATCTGCTTTTCAGCAAATCAACTATCACGAGGTTTTCAAACAAACTGCCTCTGGACGAATGGAGTGCCAGGAATTCAGATTTTTCTATGCCAAGAAGTGCAACGGCAAGGCCGGTGTCATAAAAATATAGCTTGGGCATCTTAACCACCCGCTTATTGAAGTTAATATGATATGGCTGAAGCCTGAAAATAATGAAACTGGCTTCAAGAACCCCAATCCAGGAACTGATTGTCTTTGCGTCAATACCTATCTCAACGGCCAGACTGCTCATATTCAGAAGCTGGCCGATTCTGCCTGCACAAAGCCTGAGAAACCGTTCAAAAGCATACAGGTCAGTGATGTTCTTGATAAGTCTTACGTCACGTTCAACATAAGTTCTTATATAATTGGCATGAAACTTCGTCGCATCTGTCGTGTTATTGTATAAGGCAGGATAACAACCATTGAAAATGATTTCATTGGCTTGTATTTCCCTCTCCCCAATCTCACTTAAACTTAAAGGCAACAAAAAAAGATACCCAACCCGGCCAGCCAGACTCTGTGAAATGCTTTCCTGCAGAAGAAAATTGTTGGACCCTGTCAGTATAAACATACCGTTCAACTTTTGCTCATCCAAAACCTGTTGCAGGTATGAAAAAATTTCAGGGACACGTTGTACTTCATCCAGAACAGCACCACGTGAATAGTTCGATAGAAAACCTCGTGGATCTTCCATGGCAAATCTTCGCATGTCAGGATTCTCAAGGTTGACGTAAGGCATTCCTTCAAAGACCTTCCTGACCAGTGTTGTCTTTCCTGATTGACGGGGTCCGACAACTGCCACAGCCTTAAACTGTGCGGCAAGCGACTTTAGCTCTTTTTCTGCCGTGCGTTGTATCATACTACAAATATATACAATTTCGGAATCGAATTCCATAATTGTAAACTTTTATGACGTTCCCGCGAGTTTGCTCTTCTCCTTAGGTTGTATCTGTCCGATCAGCTCTCTCGTACCAATGCATAACCTCCCCCCGATTGCCATAACATTTAATATCTTTGCACGGCATATATAATTGACGACATGTTTTCAGGAATAGTAGAGGAAGCTGCGCCGGTGGTGCGTATAGAACAGGACAGGGACAACATCCATATAACGATGCGCTGCTCCTTCACCCATGAGCTGAAGATAGACCAGAGCGTATCGCACAATGGCGTCTGTCTCACAGTGGTGAAGAAGGAGGATGACACATACACTGTCACCGCCATCAGGGAGACTCTGGATAAGACCAACCTGGGGCTGCTCCGCCCGGGCGACAAGGTCAACCTGGAGCGTAGCACCCGCCTCGACGGGCGCCTCGACGGCCATATGGTTCAGGGGCACGTCGACCTCACCGCAACCTGTACCTCGGTGAAGGAGGCGGAAGGGTCATGGTACTACACCTTTGAATACGATCCGAAGTCGCCCGAACAGATCACCGTTGAGAAGGGATCGGTCAGCGTTAACGGTGTGAGCCTGACAGTTGTCAACTCAAAGGATAAATCATTTGAAGTAGCCATTATTCCCTTCACCTGGGAGGTAACAAACTTCCACCAGATCAAACCAGGCACCGTTGTCAATATTGAGTTTGACATCCTCGGCAAGTATATAGCAAAGATCGTAAGGCAGCAGCTGGGCAAGGAATAATTGTCTTGCAGTCATGCAGTCATGCGGTCATGCGGTCATATATATCAGGGCTTAATGACCATAAAGAACCGCAAGACCGCAAGACTTAAAAAAGATGAGTAGTAGAAAAATAATAGTAGCCGTCACCGGCGCCAGCGGGGCCATTTACGCCCTGAAGCTGTTTGAACGACTGCGGTCGCTGACTCTGCCGCCGGCGGAGACAGCTGTCATCTTCACCGGTAACGCCGCGGAGATCATGCACTACGAGACCGGTGCCGGGTTCACTCCCGCCGGTAACGAAAGACTCTGGGATAACAACGACTTCAACGCACCCTTTGCCTCCGGATCTTCGTCATATGACACAATGATCATCTGTCCCGCCTCCATGGGTATGGTGGGGCGCATAGCCCACGGTGTCTCTGACGACCTCATCACCCGTGCTGCTGACGTGATGCTTAAGGAGCGGCGCCGGCTGATACTCGTCCCCCGCGAGACACCCTACAGCCTCATCCATATCACCAACATGAAGCTGCTGACCGAGGCCGGCGCCATCATCTGCCCTGCAACACCCTCCTTCTACAGCCGCCCGCAGTCGATAGACGAGCTGGTCATGACAGTAATCGACAGGGTATTGTCGCTGGCAGGATTTACCATTGATACCTACAGGTGGAACGAGTAAGGTAACTCAGCCGGATAAATTATACTACCAACAAATCCAGTCGGAACGAAGAGGCTTCAACACAAGTAAAAAGCTTATTATTGATACTTTCAGATGTAAAAAATCAGGTTCCTTAACCGGATACCATTCATTAATCAGACGTCGCGGTGACAGATAAAGAACTTCACAAAAGAATAAGGTCGCTCTTCCGGCGCCACCACCTGCTGACAATTGCCACCGTCAGCGAGCGCGGCCCGTGGTGCGCCTCATGCTTCTATGCATGGGATGAGGAGAATAAAA
>JBFYPM010000014.1:0-3135 GCA_041303295.1 Bacteroidales bacterium | reverse complement strand
TTAAGAGACTGAAGGATGTCATAGAGATTGACTATGTCTTCCAGGAGCTGGGTAATCTTCCGGCAGGCTACAAAGTCCCTGAGGGGCGCCAGAAGCCCTGGGGCACGAGTCATGCTATCCTGGTGACGGAACCAAAGATACATGAACCTTTCGGCGTAATCAATGCCGATGACTACTACGGTGTTGACTCTTTCAAGGTGCTGTACGACTTTCTGACCAGCGACAAGGATGACGCCAATTTTTGCATTGTGGGCTACCGCCTTGGTAACACCCTTTCAGACCACGGTCATGTTAACAGGGGTATCTGCAAAGTGAGCGACGACGGTTTCCTCAGGCATATGGTTGAGACCCGTGGCATAGAGAAGCGTCCTGATGGTGTCTTTGCACCTGATGCAGAAGGGAAAATCAACCAGTATTCCGGTGATGAGATAGTCTCTATGAACCTCTTCGGCTTCAAGCCATCTGTATATAAATACCTGAACATTGAGTTCAGTAAGTTCCTGGATGAAAGGATTTCCGATCCGAAGGCTGAGCTTGATATCCCGACATCGCTTGACAAATTCGTGAAGAAGGGAGAGATTACTATTCAGATACTCCGGAGCAACAGTCACTGGTTCGGGGTTACCTACCGGGAGGACAAACCGTTTGTTGTTGAGAGCATAAAGAAGATGGTTGATTCGGGTGTCTATCCCGAAAAGCTTTTCTAAGAACTCTTTTACCACTTGAATTCACTCTTCAGCAGGGAGCTGTTACCGCGGTTATCCGTAACAGTGAGCTCCATCTGGTGAAGGGTGTTTTCCTTGATATACGGTTCCTCTGGGCTGTAAATCAGCAGGTTATTCTTCGCATCATACTCTGCCAGTGCCCATTCCCCGTCAATAAACGTCTCGTAGCTTCTTATGCCTGAGAAATTATCCGTAATTGTGACAGTGAACAACTGCCTTCCTGATAGATTGGAGCCTCTTGCAAAGGAGGGCTTTATGACAGGTGGCACCGAGTCAATTGTTACAGTATAGTCGCCCAGTTTGTTCACCTCGCCGCTCACATATCCGTATTTGAATTCTCCGCCCGAGTATGATAAGACACCTTTGCTGTCCACCTGTGCAAGGCATAGTCTGGCTTCCATACCAGTAATCACGGTGTCAGGCCTGATTGAGATCCTGAACCGGTTATGCACTGCAACAGTCTCGTTATGAACCGAGTGCACAGGAGACAGGAATGTACGTGTATGGTTCCTGACCTTATAAACAAGGAAGAGGGTGTCATACAGAGTTCCGGCGGGGAATTGAAGCCTTATGCCGTCGGCGGAAAAATCGGATGCCTTTCCGTATGGCAGCACTTTGCTGAAGCTGACCTCCGGGGGAGTTACGGGAGGCCGGGAGAGCGACATGATCTTGAATTCCACCCATGATCTGTTGCCGTGGGAGTCAGTCACGGATATTTTTACATCATGTTCTCCATCGTCAGCGAACCTCAGAATGCCCCGGCCAGCATGCCTGTCATACATTGAGAGCCTGTTCCCAGGCTGGATGAAGAGCCTGTGGATATATTCATTGCCGCCCACCCTGGCAGCATAGTCAATATGGCTGTTTATATATCTTGATTCACTGAATGCAAAACGGTCGGCGGTGAAACCGTACATCTTCATCCCGTCAACAAGCAACTCAATGGAATAGACACCACACCTGTTCGCACTGTTGTCGAAGCTATCCCAGCATTTGATTCCGATGCCCGTCTCTCCGTACAAGACAGGTATCTCTTCCGGTGCCACTCCGTAGGATCCGTTGGAAGGCACTGTCCTGAGCGTTCTGCTGCCGAAGCTTCTGTTTACTGAGGAGCTCCGAGTGAGGGGGTACAGTACCACCTTTTCTATCACCGGCCTGACCCTGTCGCTTACTCCCAGATCAAACATAAGGGGATTCAAAGCATCTTCAGTTGATGATTCCCTCAATTCAAAGTGCAGGTGCGGACCTGACGATCCTCCGGTGTTCCCTGACCATGCAATGACCTCGCCGCGGGCAACCCTGAACTGATCACGCTGTGGGAAAAGAGAGACGCTAAAGCTCTTCAGCTCATACTGTCTTGTCTTTACATACTCCTCTATGTCAGGCCGGAAACTTTTAAGATGTCCATATACAGAGGAGTATCCCGAGGGGTGCCTGACGTAGACTGCCTTGCCGAATCCAGTCGGACTGACAGCGATCCTGTAAACATATCCCTCATCAACGGCAAGAACATCCTTGCCAGTCACCCCGGCGGTCTTGTAATCAAGGCCCGAATGAAAATGGTCACTTCTCAACTCGGCAAAACTGGCTGAGAGAGAAGGTGTATCACGGAGAGGAGAGACGAACAGATCCTTGTTAGGAACCTGTGAACAAATATTGGCGGATACTGTTAGAACAACAGCAAAAAGTGCGGTTTTACGGTTCATGATAAAATCAGATCTGCAAAACTAAAGTTCTGTCCTTAAAGTGCAAACTTAATGCCATCTTTTTTTGAAAAGAGTTAAAGAAATGTTACTTTTGCAATATAGTTGGCAGTAATGAACGCAAAGGGATATGAAGAGTATCTTTTGCTCAGAAGATCAGTGGAAGCCCTGGTTTCAGAGCATGATAAACTGGTTGAACTGGCAGCTGGTTTGGAAACAGAACTGTCAGAGGTCAAAAGACAACTGGCAGCTAAAAACGAAGAAGTAAAGGAGCTTCAGGCAAGATACGAAAGAGCTAAGTTCTCGGGTGCAATCCTGGGCGGCGGAGAAGACCCCGTCGCGGCAAGGAAGAGAGTTAGTGAACTTGTGCGGGAGATAGATAAATGTATTGCTCTTTTAGACAGATAAATATATAGCGATGGATGATAAGCTTTCGATCAGGGTTAATGTGGCCGACAGGTATTATCCGTTGAAGGTGGAAAGTGAAAATGAAGAACGTATTCGCAAAGCGGCCCGGCTTATCAACGAAAAGGTGCTGCAATATAAGCAGCGCTATGTTGACAAGGACAGACAGGATTTTCTGGCCATGGCTGCCCTGCAATACGTTATCAGGCTCATCGAAATAGAAGATAAGGAGGAGGATTCATCACTGGAGGAAGGGTTGAAGGAGTTGACAGGAATCATTGACCTCTGTCTGTCAAAGAAGC
>JBFYPM010000013.1:0-49582 GCA_041303295.1 Bacteroidales bacterium | reverse complement strand
ATTTGACTGTGGACTACCGACTGGCGACTGCCGACTGGGCTATTACCTGATCAGAGGCCTTCAACCAACCGGCTGATCACTGCAGGATAATGCTCGTATTCAAGAGCATGCACTCTGGCTGTCAGGCTGTGTACATCATCCCCCGGAAGAACCGGACACCGGGCCTGGAAGATTATGTCTCCCGAATCATAATGTTCATTCACATAATGGATGGTTATCCCGCTCTCAGTGCTCCCTGCATCCAGTACCGCCCTGTGAACCCTGTCGCCGTACATGCCCTTTCCTCCGAACCGGGGAAGCAGAGCAGGATGAATATTGACTATCCTCCCCCTGAAAGCCTCTATGACATGCCCTGGCACAAGCCATAGAAACCCGGCCAGAACCAGCAGGTCAGTTTTCTTTCTCTGAAGCATAATCAGCACCTCTTCCGTATCGTAAAACTGACTCCGGTCGAAAAAAAACGATTCGACCCCAAGTACCGCAGCCCTTTCCAATACCTTAGCCTGAGGCTTGTTTGACAAAACAAGGGTTACTTTCGCTTTATTTTCGTTCGAAAAGTACCTTATTATGTTTTCCGCGTTCGTCCCGGCACCTGAGGCAAGAATGGATATATGCTTCATTTTCTGATACTTAACATGAATTTTGACAATTGGTGCAGGCAGTGTAATAAAAGGGTTAAAAGACTGATTTGCTTTAAATTATACCAGGCTCATAGTAAATTTCCGGTAAATTGTTTGAAAAATATGGTACAAATATATTTCTTTGCAGAGTTTTTAAAACGAGTATTAACGTAAAATTGATTGGTATGTCTGACATTTCTACAAGAGTAAAGAAGATCATCGTTGAAAAGCTTGGCGTTGATGAGGCAGAGGTTACTCCCGAAGCACATTTCACTAATGACCTTGGCGCTGATTCTCTTGACACAGTCGAGCTGATTATGGAATTCGAAAAGGAATTCAACATTGGAATTCCTGATGATCAGGCAGAAAGTATCAGCACAGTTGGCGAAGCCATTAAGTATATTGAGGAAAACGCAAAGTAGTTTTCTCCGATAATCTGACATGAGGCGTGTAGTAGTTACCGGAATGGGGGCATTGACCCCTGTCGGCAACACTCTGCAGGATTTCTGGAAAAGTCTTGTTGATGGTGCCAGTGGTGCAGGGCTTATAACCCATTTTGATGTCAGTAAATTCAAAACGAAGTTCGCCTGCGAGCTCAAGGACTATGATCCTGCAAAATATTTTGACAGGAAAGAGTCTCGGAAGATGGACCGTTACGCCCAGTATGCCCTTATTGCGGCGGATGAGGCGGTAAAGAATGCCGGTCTTGATCCGGAAGCTACAGACAAGGACCGTTCAGGTATCATCTGGGCATCAGGGATAGGTGGTATTGAGACTATTCTTGAAGAGGTTAAAGGGTTTGTTATGGGTGATGGAACTCCCCGTTTCAGTCCCTTTTTCATCCCCAAGATGATAAGTGATATCGCTGCCGGCCTGCTCTCCATCAAGTACGGCTTCCGTGGCCCCAATTTTGCAACGGTGTCGGCCTGCGCCTCTTCAACCAATGCACTTATTGACGCCTATTACTATATCCTCCTAGGTAAGGCTGACCTGTTTATTGCAGGAGGGTCTGAGGCCAGCATTAACCCTCCGGGGATAGGCGGCTTCAACGCCATGCAGGCAATGTCAACAAACAATGAGGAATATGCCACTGCCTCCAGGCCCTTTGATGTGACCCGCGACGGGTTTGTCATAGGCGAGGGCGCCGGAGCCCTGATCCTTGAAGAACTGGAACATGCGAAGGCAAGAGGTGCAAGGATCTATGCAGAAGTTGTTGGTACGGGCCTCACTGCTGACGCATATCATATTACGGCTCCGCACCCCGACGGGATGGGAGCTGTAAACGTAATGAAGCAGGCTATTGCCGAGGCAGGACTTACGCCGGCGGATGTTGATTACATCAACGTCCACGGAACAGCAACCCCTCTTGGTGATATAGCTGAGATCAAGGCCATCCTGTCTGTCTTTGGCGAACATGCCTACAAAATGAATATCAGCGCCACAAAATCGATGACCGGTCACCTTCTCGGTGCCGCCGGTGCCGTTGAAGCCATTGCAACCATCATGGCCGTGGTACATGATATAGTCCCTCCCACTATCAACTTCAGGAACCCTGACCCTGCCATTGACCAGGAGCTGAACCTGACCCTGAACAAAGCACAGAAAAGAACCGTGGATGTAGCCCTGAGCAACAACTTCGGCTTCGGAGGGCATAATGCCTCTATTTTGATCAGGAAATTCAAGGAATAGTGTTCCTGCTCAACAGGAAGAAGAACAACACGCTCATACACAACAGGAAAGAATTCAGCTCCCGCCTCAGGCAGTTGCTTGGTTTCCGCCCTGTTAAGCTGAGGCTGTATGAGACCGCCTTCATTCATCGCTCTGCAACATACACCCTTCCTGACGGGGTCAAAGTCAATAATGAACGGCTCGAATTCCTTGGTGACGCCATAATAGACAGCATACTCTCTGATTACCTCTTCCGGATTTACCCCGAAGCCTCGGAAGGCTTCATGACAAAGACAAGGGCAAGGATTGTGAACAGGGAGACACTGAACCAGCTGGGGCTCTCAATGGGGCTTGACAGTCTTATTGTCTCAAACCTTTCGGTATCCGACTCACCCCGGAACCTGTACGGCAACGCCGTGGAGGCATTGGTGGGCGCTCTCTTCATTGACAGGGGTTATGCCCGCACCAGCCGCTTTTTCATTGATAAGGGTCTCAAAAAGCATATGGACCTGTCAGCAGTGCTTGCCGCCGAAACCGATTACAAGAGTCTTATCCTCGAGTATTGCCAGAAGAACAAACAAAAGCTTAACTTCACATCACAGGAGAAGAATGGCAGTAACGGCATTCCCCCCCTGTTCAGCGTTACTCTGGAGATAAACAACGAGCCGGTTGCGCAGGGCGAAGGCACAACAAAGAAAGAGGCTGAACAGGAGGCCTCGATGATTGCCTGGAATAAGATAAGAAAAGAAAAATAATGAGTACCGGAAAAAGAATAACCCGGCATACAATCCCCGGGGAGGATACCCCGGAATTTTTCTTCCTGGGTGTTGTCTCCTCCGAGTCCGACTACCGTCTTTCAGTCATGATCAACAGGCATCTCGCTACTGATCTCCGGAAATGCCCTGATGTAATTACCCTCCGGTTTGCTACAGACAACCCCGGCTTCTCCTGCTTCACCTCCGTCACCCCCGCCTTTTCGCTGGTCTCAAACCGAAGTGAAGGAAACCTTTTGCTGCGAAAACTTAAAAACATAGACTTCTTTTTCCTGATGACCGGGCAGGCTGACAGACAGCACGTGGAAACTATGGCGGCATCCCTCAGGAATATGCCTGAGATAACCGCAGTATTCATTTTCAACAGCAGGGAGATCAGCGACAGAAACCTTTCGCTGCTGGCACTGTAAAAAGAAAGAGGAGACAATCTCTTGCCTCCTCTTCAGTGTTAACCCTAAAACTAACCTAACCTATGAAAAAAACTCCTTTTAACTTATAGCAATTTTCGTGCCATAACTGATGCAAATATCAGAAATATTTCCAGACACTACTCTTAACGATATGTTAATTTATTGATATTTAACATATTTTTAATTTTTTCAACCCCAAATCTTTTTGAAAATCCTGTTAAAATACGTTAATCCTATGTATTAAGGTTTTAACAGATTACTTTTGTTACAATATGAAACGTTCGTACATAGTCCTTTTGGCTGTATTCTTCTTCATTGCAATATCAGCGCTGGTGATAATACAGTTCAGGTGGATCAACAGTGTTGTCAGCGCTGAGGATCAGGAATTCCGTTTTGGTGTTAATGAGGCCCTGAAGGAGGTTGTAAGTGAGATGGAGAGGACTGAGACCTACAATCGTATTATCGGGGAGATAAATCCCGCGCTCTCCTCCAATGCCATCGATGGTGTTTCAGATGATATCACCGAAGCCGGCCGGGCCTCTGTTACCGGTGCTGTTCCGGGCGGGGAGCCGGGGAGCGTGTCATCCATGCAGTCAGCAGAGTCAAGACTTCTTGAGAAGTACGGTTTTGACCCCAATGTCAGGTCCGTTATAATCAACAGGGCTGGCCGTACATACCTTCTCAATTCAGACAGTCTTGAGCCAGGGTCATTCTTTGAAAATACCGAGCCTGGGGAACAGAGCCTCACGGCCGGGGCAACGGCGCGGATGACCAATAAAATCATCTCCATTGAGAATATAGTGAGCCGGATACTGCATGAGACTCCTCCCCTGAGAGACCGGTTCTCGTCGGAAGAACTCAATGATCTCATCAGAAAGTCGCTTGATGCCGTCGGCATCCATCTTGGCTATGAATGCGCTGTCCGAGGAGATTACGGCGGTCTTATATACCGCACTCCTGACTACAGTGAGAGCTCCGGAGCAAACAAGTACCTGAGGCAGCTCTTTCCAAATGACCCGGTGCCGGGAAACAACGTACTCACTATCTATTTCCCGGAAGAAGATGAGTATAAATTCAGCCAGATAGCCTTCATGGCCATATCCTCCATGCTGATAGTTCTGCTGCTCATAATTCTCTCAACAGGTACCTTTATCGTGATCTTCCGCCAGAAGCGGTTCTCAGAGATCAGGAGTGACTTCATCAACAACATGACACATGAGTTAAAGACTCCCATTGCTACAATTTCACTTGCCTCGCAGATGCTCGCCGACAAGGATATTCCGGATGACTCGCGAAATACCCCGGGTCTCGCCGCTGTCATAAATGAGGAGAGCACCCGCCTGAAGGTTCTGGTGGAGAAGGTGCTCCAGACCGCTATCTTTGAAAAGGCCAGGCTGGAACTTAACAAACAGCATACTGATATCCATACTGTTATTATCAGGGCGGTGGACGCCTTCAAACTTCAGGTCAGCGGTCGGGGAGGGGTAATATCAACCTGCCTTGATGCGCCTGACCCCATAGTGCGCGCAGACGAATCAAACTTCTTCAATGTACTTCTTAACCTCCTTGACAACGCGTTGAAATATACCAGTCGCATCCCTGAGATCACCGTGACCACGGCCGGGTACAACAAAGGAGTCGTCATCACCGTCTCTGACAACGGCATGGGAATTCCCAGGGAACATCTGAAACATATTTTTGAAAAATTCTACAGGGTACCCTCAGGAAATACACACAATATCAAGGGATTCGGCCTGGGTCTCAGCTATGTGAAGACGATTGTGGAAGAGCATCACGGAACAATCAGAGTTGAAAGCCAGTCAGGCAAGGGCACAAGAATAATCATACACCTTCCAAAAGAACAGTCGAAATGAAAAAAGTAACCATCTTACTTGCAGAGGACGACCCCAACCTGGGGCAGTTGTTAAAGAACTACCTCGGGGCCAAGGAGTATGAAACTACCCTTGTGATTGATGGTGTCAAGGCTATGAAGGTCTTCAGGAAGGAAAAATTCAATATCTGTCTGCTTGACGTAATGATGCCCGAGCTTGACGGTTTCACGCTTGCAAGGGAGATCAGGGCCATAGACCCGCATATCCCGATAATATTCCTGACAGCCAAGAATCTCAAGGAGGATGTGATTGAGGGATTTAAATCAGGAGCCGATGATTATCTGACCAAGCCCTTTTCAATGGAGGAGCTGATCTATCGCATTGAGGCGATCCTCAGACGGTCATCAAAGCAAACAACTGATGCCCCGGCTGACAGCTATACCATCGGCAAATTCAACTTTGACGTGACAAAACAACTCCTCACTATTCAGGATCAGTCGCGAAAACTCACCACCAAGGAGTCTGAACTCCTCGAACTGCTATGCCGGCACCGCAATGAGGTGCTGGAGCGCAATTTTGCGCTGAAATCCATATGGATAGACGACAACTATTTCAATGCAAGGAGTATGGATGTATATATCACTAAGCTCCGCAAGTACCTGAGCGGAGATGATAAGGTGGAGATACTTAATATCCATGGGAAGGGATACAAGCTCCTGTGCTAAGAAAAAAATACCCCGCGCGGAATATTCCGCGCGGGGTATGAGTCTAGGTTAGTTTCAGGGTCTTTAGACTTGTATTTGTTCTTCCCGTCAAAGCCCAAGGAAGCGCTAAGTTAACATAATTTCTTTATTTCCAACCGATCAGGCCGTTTTTTCTGTCAGTCAAGCTTGAGCACAGCCAGGAAGGCCTGTTGCGGAACCTCCACATTGCCTATCTGACGCATTCTCTTCTTCCCCTTCTTCTGCTTTTCAAGCAGTTTCCTCTTCCGTGTTATGTCGCCTCCATAGCATTTGGCCGTTACATCCTTGCGCACAGCCTTGATGGTCTCCCTGGCTATAATCTTCGCGCCAATGGCAGCCTGGATGGCAATGTCAAACTGCTGCCGCGGTATGAGCTCACGCAGCTTCTCGCACATCCTGCGCCCAAAGTCATAAGCATGCCCTCTATGGATAAGTGTTGAGAGAGCATCAACCATCTCCCCGTTGAGGAGAATGTCAAGCCTGACGAGATCGGCTTTTTTGTAGTCGGTAATGTGATAGTCAAAGGAGGCATAGCCCTTTGATATGCTCTTCAGCTTGTCATAAAAATCGAACACGATCTCTGAGAGCGGCATGTCGAATGTCACCTCCACCCTGTCACTTGTGAGATAGACCTGGTTCTTCAGCGTACCCCGCTTGTCAATGCAGAGGTTAAGTATCGGTCCAAGGTATTCCGATTTTGAGATTATCTGGGCATGGATATAAGGCTCTTCGATCTCATCAATGGTGGTTACTGCCGGCATGCCTGAAGGGTTATGCACATCGATAACCTCTCCCCTGGTTGTCAGCACCCGGAATGAGACGTTCGGCACGGTGGTTATCACATCCATGTCAAACTCCCTGTCAAGACGCTCCTGGATGATCTCCATGTGAAGCAGGCCCAGGAATCCGCACCTGAAACCGAAACCGAGAGCAGCAGATGATTCCGGGACGAAGGTCAGGGAGGCATCGTTAAGCTGCAGCTTCTCTATTGAAGCACGCAGGTCTTCGTAGTCATCGGCGTCAACCGGATAGATACCGGCGAAGACCATCGGCTTCACATCGGCAAATCCCGATATGGCCATCTGGCAGGGACGGGCTACGTGTGTGATTGTGTCGCCAACCTTCACCTCGGCCGAATTTTTTATCCCTGAAATTATGTATCCAACATCTCCTGCGCTTAATACACTTCGAGGCTCACGCTTGATCTTCAGCACACCAATCTCGTCAGCGTCATATTCACTTCCGGTGTTGACAAATTTCACCATGTCATGCGTTCTGATGGTGCCGTTAGATACCTTGAAATAGGCTATTATGCCCCTGAATGAATTAAACACTGAATCAAATATTAATGCCTGGAAAGGAGCATCAGGGTCACCCTTGGGAGCGGGTATCCTGGTGATGATCTCCTCCAGGATGCGGTCAACACCCATCCCCGTCCGGGCGCTGGCTTCAATGATTTCCTCACGTTTGCAACCAATCAGGTCAACTATCTGATCCTTAACCTCCTCAGGCATTGCGCTCAGAGAATCCATCTTGTTCAGCACGGGGATGATCTCCAGCCCGTGTTCAATGGCCATATAGAGATTGGAAATGGTCTGTGCCTGGATGCCCTGGGTGGCATCAACCACCAGAAGCGCTCCCTCACAGGCAGCAATGGACCGCGATACCTCGTAGGAGAAATCAACGTGACCCGGCGTATCAATTAGATTAAGATAATAGTTCCTGCCTTCATGCTTGTAGTCCATCTGGATAGCATGACTCTTTATCGTGATACCCCTCTCCCTCTCAAGATCCATGTCGTCAAGCATCTGGTCCTGGAACTCGCGGGCATTTATTGTCCCTGTCGTTTCAAGAAGCCTGTCGGCAAGTGTGCTCTTGCCATGGTCAATGTGTGCTATGATGCAGAAGTTTCGTATGTTGTCCATCAGTGGGGACCGGTTCAATTCAGGTGCAAATATATACAATTTGACCCTTTCTTTACTGTGATAATCTTAACATGCCAACCGAGAGACAGTTTTTCAGGATTGACCTGTTCAAGGATCATTCGAGTGCGATGTACGACCCGATGAATGACCTGATGAAGACCAAATACTGCCGGTCAGTAAGTCTCAGCGGGTACCGTGATCTCTGATGCAGTACGGCCCTTAACAGGGATATCGCATTTAAGCTTAATCAGCTCCCTGCGGAAAAAGATGAATGTTACTACGGCAGCCACCATATCCGAAACAGGGTTGGCTATCCATACTCCGTTTACACCCCAATATTCCGGTAGTATAATTATCAGTGGCAGCAGCACGATTATCTGGCGCAGCAGCGAAAGGAACGTCGCCAGTTTCGCTTTGCCTATGGCCTGGAAGTAGTTTGAAGCGATGATCTGGAAGCCAACTACCGGGAGCACGGAACAGTATATGCGGAGTCCTGTGACACCGGCGTTCCTCAGCTCCATGCTGTCTGAATTGAATATGCTGACCACGGTTCCCGGCATGAGCATGCAAATAAGCCACCCGGCCGTGGCGACAAGCGTAGCATACCTGATGGCCATCATCACCGACTCTTTCACCCTGCAGAAGAGCCCGGCGCCAAAATTGAATCCGATTATGGGCTGAATGGCCATGTTGATTGAGATGATTGTCATTACCATCATCATGGTGGTGCTGTGCACGATGCCCATGGCTGCCACTGCGATGTCACCACCGTACTTTATGAAGCTGGTATTCATTACCCCAATGACGATGCTGGCTGCGATATTCATGGCAAACGGGGCAAAGCCTATGGATATGATGTATTTAATGATGTACAGGTCGGGCCTGACATTTGCAATGACAAGCCTGGTGACGCTGTTCCGGCTGCGGAAATGAACCAGGACCCATATGAAGAGGACTATCTGTGAGATGATAGTTGCCCATGCTGCGCCCTCCACCCCCATATCAAATCCAAAGATGAATATCGGGTCAAGAATAATATTCAAACCGGCGCTTACGAAGATCGAGTACATTGCAATCCGGGGGTTGCCTTCCGCCCTGATTATATTGTTGAGGGCGTACCCGGTCATTGAAAACGGCACCCCCAGAAGGATAATATTGAAATAGTCCGAGGCATATTTTAGTGTATCCGGACCGGCCCCGAAGATCACCAGTACCCTGTCGCGCAAAAGGAAGCCCGTTACCATCAGCACAACTCCAATAACCACCGAGAGGAACAGTGCATTTCCCAGGATCCTGTTCGCCCTTCCATAATCCTTCTCACCCAGGCTCAGGGATATGCGCACTGCCGATCCCATACCCACAAGCATCCCGAAAGCCATTATGACAATCATCAGTGGAAAGACCACGCTCAAGCCGGAAAGAGCAAGCGCATCAACACCCTGTCCGATATAGATACGGTCAACAATATTATAGAGTACGTTTGCCATCATACTGGCAAACGCCGGAAGGAAGTACTTCCACATCAGCGTCCCTATCTTTTCGTGCTCGAGGTCGTTTACCTGCCGCGGATCAGCCATAACTAGAAACAGTCTCGCAAAGATGAGATGAATTATTGAGTTTTCTGGCACATAAAGTATTGAGTTTTTAATACTACATGTGAAAGTCAGCAGTCAACAGTCGGCAGTCGGCAATCTGCTGTTATCCAGCTTACTGACGACTGAGGACTGAAGACTGAGGACTGAAAAAAAAAGCTGCCTCTTTAGGAGACAGCTTTTTTTTATTCAATCAGCAATTACATCATGCCCGGCATGCCGCCACCGCCCATTCCGGGATTTGGCATCGGGTTATCTTCCTTCTCCTCAACCACAACTGCTTCCGTGGTAAGGAACATACCGGCTATTGATGCGGCATTCTCGAGAGCTATCCTTGCAACCTTGGCCGGGTCAATGACGCCTGCCTTCAGTAGGTTCTCGAATTTATCAGTCTGAGCGTTGTAGCCAAAATCGCCTTTGCCTTCGCGTACTTTCTGTACGATTACGGCACCTTCAAGACCTGCATTTATAACTATCTGACGCAGAGGCTCCTCAATTGCCCTTTTCACTATCTCAATACCGGTATTCTGATCCTCGTTATCACCCTTGAGTTTGTCGAGCAGAGGAATTGCCCTGATGTAAGCTACTCCGCCGCCAGGGATAATACCCTCTTCAATTGCAGCACGTGTTGCATGGAGAGCGTCATCAACGCGGTCTTTCTTCTCTTTCATCTCAACCTCTGAAGCGGCACCAATGTAAAGAACTGCCACACCACCGGCAAGCTTGGCAAGCCTCTCCTGAAGCTTCTCCCTGTCATAATCCGATGTGGTGGTTGATATCTGCTGCTTGATCTGGCTGACGCGGGCTTCTATCATTGATTTTTCACCAGCACCGTTGACGATGGTGGTGTTCTCCTTATTGACGGTCACTTTGTCAGCTACGCCAAGATCTGCCATTGTTGCATTCTCAAGCTTCATGCCCCTCTCCTCCGAGATGACGGTGCCGCCTGTCAGAATGGCTATGTCTTCAAGCATCTCTTTTCTCCTGTCACCAAAACCGGGAGCTTTCACGGCACACACCTTAAGTGAGCCTCTGAGACGGTTTACAACAAGGGTGGCGAGAGCTTCGCCTTCAACATCCTCTGCTATTATCATGAGTCCGCGGCCGCTGCGGGCTGTCTCCTCGAGAACGGGCAGAAGATCTTTCATTGAAGCTATCTTCTTGTCATGGATCAGTATGTATGGATTATCCATCTCAACTTCCATTTTGTCAGGATTGGTGACAAAATATGCTGAGATATAACCGCGATCGAACTGCATCCCTTCAACAACCTCAACCTTGGTCTCTGTGCCTTTGGCTTCCTCAACTGTGATAACGCCTTCTTTCTTCACCTTGTCCATTGCTGTGGCGATGAGCTTACCTATCTCTTCATCATTATTGGCGGAGATACGTGCAACCTGCTCAATCTTCTTCAGGTCATCACCAACACTCTGCGACTGGCTTTTCAGGCTCTCAACAACCTTTGCAACAGCCTTGTCTATGCCTCTCTTGAGATCCATCGGGTTGGCACCTGCAGTAACGTTCTTAAGTCCAACACTTATAATACTCTGGGCAAGAACGGTAGCAGTGGTGGTTCCGTCACCTGCTGTGTCTGAGGTCTTGGAAGCCACTTCCTTAACCATCTGTGCGCCCATATTCTGATAAGGATCAGAGAGTTCGATCTCCTTGGCAACTGTTACGCCGTCCTTGGTAATCTGGGGTGCACCAAATTTCTTCTCTAATACTACATTGCGTCCCTTTGGGCCGAGTGTTACCTTGACAGCATCTGCAAGACGGTCAACACCTTCCTTCAGAAGGTTACGTGCTTCGATATTGAATTTAATTTCCTTTGACATTGCTATTCTTATTTAAGGTTATTACGAAATATAGAGAACATCAGACTGTGAGATAAGGAGATAGTCTGTGCCTTCGATATTCAGCTCCTGGCCGGAGTATTTTCCATAGAGAACGACATCTCCCTTTTTAAGTTCCATCTCTTCATCCTTCTTTGGAGAGCCAACAAGAATCACAGTGCCTGCGCGTGGTTTTTCCTTTGCCGAGTCAGGGATAATGATACCGCTGGCGGTCTTCTCTTCTGCCTCCTGAGGCTTGATGAGAACTTTACCTGCCAGCACTTTTCCTTTTAATTGTGCCATTGCTATTAGTTTTATAGTTAAACAATATTATTTCCTGCCTGATGATTTCATAATCTGTGCCAAATGAATTATGGCAAAAAAAAATGTCAGTTCATGACAAACTGACACTTTAATATCTCTTAGGTGTCATTATTATTCGTTCCCGCCGTCCGGCTGCTGCTCTTCCAGTGGAATCTGGGTAGGCAGTGTGGGGATGGCGTTAGGATCCTGAGCTCTTTCAATTGACTGCTTGATGACTGACTCCTTCTGGCCCTGGCCTCTCGGTATTGAAGCTGTTGCGGCAAGACAGAGGACAAAAATTGCAGCCCCGAGGGTCCAGGTCGACTTCTCAAGGAAATCAGCAGTTTTACGTACACCCATCGACTGGCCGGCGGAGGTGAAGTTGGCTGCCAGACCGCCACCCTTGGAGTTCTGAACCAGAACAACCAGAACAACCAGAACACATACCAGTATAACCAGGATTGAGATAAAAATATAGATACCCATTGTTGTATTATTTTATTAAATCTTTAATCTTTTCAATACGGCTCGCAAAGTAAGCACTTTTTTCCGGATATTGCAAAGAGAGCTTTTCATAAATATTTATTGCCTTAGAAAAGTAGCCCTGTGTGACGTAAATCTTTGCCAGAGTTTCCGTTATGAATTTACCGGCTTCATCCTCACTCTCTTCATCCAGGTCTCTTACCTGCTTGTACTCCTTTGGAGACATCCTCTCGATTGTCGGGCTGATCATGATGAACCGGTCTATCAGGTCAGTAGGAGACAGGCTCTTCCGGGTTGTATCCTGCTCCGTAACAGAATCCGGGAGAAGCTCCAGCAACTCCTCATCTTCAGCCTCACTGCCGGTATTTTCCTGTGCAACCGGTTCAACCTGATGTTCGGGCTCAGTTACTGCGGTGAATTCCTCCGGTTCAGCCTCATATTCAGGCTCAATGAATGTAGCGATCTCCTCCGGCGGGTCCGGAGCATGTTTCTCCTCATTCCAGGTTTCAGGTAAACCTGCCTTCAACTCATTCAGTCGAGCCTCAATCTCAGCAATAAGTTCTTCTTTTGTACGCAGGTTATAATTTGCATCGACCTGTGTCTCAGGTATGGCTACCACTGACTCAGGTGCAGCTGCCTCCTCTTCAGGTACAGACTCAGGTGCAGCTGCCGCTGCAACAGGAGCTGCCTCAGGAATGGCTGCTTCTGCATAGGGAACTGCTTCATGTGCTTCATATACCGCATCATAAACAACCTCATTTACTGCATGTTCCGCCTCAGCCTTAACCTCAGAAATCGACACAGGCTCAACGGAATGATCTTCCTCGGATGGTTCCACAATTGCTCCGGTTATATCCACATATACATCTGGGTCCAACGCAACTTCCTCGAGTACCTCCGGGGCTGATGCCTCCGGCCCAGGTACAGACTCTGTAATCAGCTCCGGCTCACCAATATGCTCTTCATCTGCAACTTCATCCGGTGTAACAACACTAATCTCGGCAGCAACTTCCTCCGGCATCTCCGGCGCTACAGCCTCCGGCTCAGTCAAAGACTCAACAACCGCCTCAGGCACCCAGGTCTCCGGATCCACTACACTCTCTGCAACTGCTGCCTGTTCAACACTAATCGTTCCGTCGGCAACTTCCGCCGTAGTGTTGAACAGATAGTGATAAAGCACCTCCCGGTCGTTAACCGAGAGTGCTGAAGACTTAAGCTGTGAATCAAACCTTATATCTGAATTCTCTTTTAAGCCCCGGAGGAGCAGCAGATGTGCTGAATGGAACCAGGGGAACAGGGCTGTCAGCTCCTTGAGTCCCTCCAGGTCACCCGGACCGGGAAGATCAATGCCGGCAATGAACCGGTTGAATTCATTCCTGTTCATGAGCATCTCTTACCAGTTGACAAAAGCCCTGTTGAAGATATCCTCTGTTAGCATCTTCACTATTTCCTCCGTCAGGCTGGCTTCAACAGCACTGAGATCAAGCCCGCTGTCGTAATCCTGGTACCTTGTGAACGACTGCTCGAAACTGCTCTCCGCATCAAAGTTGTTCACATACCTGACTTTGACAGTGATCGAAAAGCGGTTGCTGGCCGCCTGCTCATCACCTCCTACGGTAAGTGGCTGGGTCTTGTAATCAGTTATCTCTCCTTCGAAGCTGAGATCGCCTCCTGACGAAATAAGATCAAGATTGGTCTGTGCCCGGCACATGTCAATGAGAGCATCGGTGACAACCTGGGTCAGTCCCGGCTGCACCAGGCTTGCCCTGTTCTGGAATGTTCCCACACTGATGGTCTTTGCATCAACGGGTATTGAGGCGCCGGTAAAGGAGTACTTGATCTTTACCCCGCAGCTGCCAGCCACAAGTAGTAAGACAATTGGCAACATTATCCGAACCATTTTATCCATCGAGACCGTATTCCTTAATTTTCCTGTAGAGGGTTCTCTCCGAGATACCCAGCTCTGCGGCAGCGAGTTTTCTCTTCCCGTTGTTCTTGTCGAGCGCTTTTTTTATCAGTTCCTTCTCCCTGTCGGTTAGCGACAGTGATTCTTCAATGACCTCCTCGGTGTCCACTATTGCCCTGTTCTCGCGGGCTGAACCATAGCTGACCTGGACAGGCTGAACAGGCTCAAAAGTCTCTTTACGTACAGCGCTGTCATTGAACAGGTTGCGTACTGCCCGGGCACCGCTCTCGGTGAGGTTATCCTGCTCACCGCCTGCTGAGAGCAGGTCAAATACAAGATTCTTCAGATCATGCATGTCGCTCTTCATGTCAAAGAGCACTTTGTAGAGTATCTCCCTCTCGGTATTGAACCCTTTCCCCTCAGGTGACCTGACGGGTACCGGGAGACGACCGCTCTGGAAATCTGGCAGATAATGTGACAGTATGGCGGCATTGACCTCACGCTCCTTCTCAATGACTGATATCTGTTCAGTTATGTTCTTCAACTGCCTGACGTTACCCGGCCAGTAGTAGTTGAGAAGCATCTCCCTTGCCTGGCTGTCGGGCCTGATGGCCGGCATGCGGTACCGTTCGGCAAAATCGACAGAGAACTTGCGGAAAAGGAGTATTATGTCTTCTCCCCTCTCACGCAGCGGCGGTATGCGTACCGGTACTGTATTTAGCCTGTAGAAGAGATCCTCACGAAACCTGCCTGAGGAGACAGCCTGAACAATATCCACATTTGTGGCTGTGATGACCCTGACGTCAGTCTTCTGTACCTTTGAAGAACCAACCCTGATGAACTCCCCCGATTCCAGTACTCTCAACAGCCTCACCTGGGTTGAGAGAGGTAGCTCGGCCACCTCATCAAGGAATATTGTTCCGCCATTGGCAACCTCAAAATAGCCTTTGCGGCTGTCAGAGGCTCCGGTGAATGCACCCTTCTCGTGACCGAAAAGCTCTGAATCAATCGTACCCTCGGGTATGGCGCCGCAGTTGACAGCAATGTACGAACCATGCTTCCTGAGGCTGAAAGTATGGATCACCTGAGGAAAAACCTCCTTCCCTGTGCCGCTTTCACCGGTGATAAGCACAGAGAGGTCGGTGGGGGCTACCTGAACAGCAATGTCTATCGCCCTGTTCAGTCCCTCATGGTTACCTATTATCCCAAACCGCTGTTTTACGCTCTGTAGCTCTTTCATCAAAATGCAATGAACTGCGAATTTACGACTTTTTTGGATTATGCTAACGCTGTTTTTTAGTAAATTGGACCCACGAAAAACACCCCCGTCACGCGGTTTACAGCGATTATTCCCGCACGTTTCGCCTCAACGCCTTTCCCGGGAAAACCCCTCGCCATGATCGGAGGTATGACCATGATCGAAAGGGTCTTCCGGCAAGCCTCAAAGGTGCTTGATGAGGTCTGGATGGCAACGGATGATGACCGTATCCATGATACTGTCAGCGGCTTCGGAGGCAGGGTTATAATGACCTCATCATCACACCGCAGCGGCACCGACCGGGGCGCTGAAGCTGCCGTCAAAATCACCGGCAGAAGTGATGATGCCAGTACAGTTATCATAAATATTCAGGGTGATGAACCCTTCATCAGGCCGGAGCAGATCAAGGCCCTCATGGAGTGTTTTATAGATACCAGTGTCAGAATCGCCACCCTGATCCGTCGGGTTATGACGGGAGAGGACCTCTTCAATCCTGCTCAACCAAAGGTAATAGTGTCAAAAAAATATGGATGCTATCTGTTTCAGCCGGTCAGTGATACCATTCTTCCGTGATGCAGCCTCTGAGGAGTGGAACAGCAGGCACAGCTACTTCAAGCACATAGGCCTTTACGGTTACTGCGCCTCAACCCTGAGGGAGTTAACCGCGCTGCCGCAGACTCCGCTGAAACTGGCAGAGGGCCTCGAGCAGCTTCGCTGGATAAAGTATGGCTACACTATCCGTTGCGCCGTCACACCCTGGGAAAGCATAGGCATAGACACTCCCGGTGATATTGAACGAGCTATGAAAACCCTCGGGGAGGAAACGCTCTAAACTTTTATACTCTCTCTTTGTTATACACTTTGAGTAAGTAACATTGAGAGAGATGAATGCAGGAAGCAGGACATACTCCATTAAAGACCTTGAGAACTTCTGCGGCATAAAAGCCCATACCATACGAATGTGGGAGAAGCGGTATGGGATTCTTACGCCCGAAAGAAGCGATTCAAACATAAGACACTATACCGAAGATGAGTTGAAAAAGCTCATTACAGTCTCCATTCTCAACCGGAATGGAATGAAGATATCAAAAATAGCCCGGCTGAACGACAGCGAGTTGCTTCGCGAGGTGCTCAGAAACGGGAATGGAGAAGAGACAAGTGACGGCACCTTCAAGCCGGGTGATCTGATTATGTCAGCTCTGCGGTTCAGCGAGGAGGAGTTCAGAGAGAAATTAAGCATTTTTGTCAGGGAAAAAGGTCTCACCGAGGCCTACCTCCAGGTATTACATCCACTAATGCAGAAGGCCAGGGTACTCTGGCTCACCGATTGTATCTCCAAACCACAGGAACAGTTTATAAGACATATCATCAGAACAATACTGATCTCCGAGGAGATTGCAATTGACAATCCTCTCAACGGCAGAAGTGCTGCCATTATTAACCTTGGTCATACCGATGGTGAGAACAACCTCGTGTTCCTAAAGTATTTGCTCCGAAAAAGAGGGTATGACGTTGTGTACACCGAAGGAACACTGTCAGCCGATGACATCAGGGGCATACACTCCGTAAGGTCCTTCGCCGTGCTCGCGGTTAACCTTCCCGCGTCAGAGCCTGATGATGAGGTGAGGGGCTTCTGTAATGAACTGGCAAAGGAACTCGACCTGAAAAAAGTGCTGGTGCTGGGCAGATATGACAGCAGCGGATCATGGAGCAACGGTAAAACAGAAGCTGTCTGCTCACCTGCCGGACTGACAGAATGGGCAAACAGCCTCTGAAAATTCACTGAGTTTTCCTTTATTATTTTTTCGTGATCCTGACTACTATTGAGTCAGCAATCTGTAATGCCGTTGTCAGTGTAGACAGGTCAGGAAACAGTTCCCCTGTGGCTCCCGTCGGATGACCATGCCCTGATGGCTGCAAGAGATACCTGTCTCGCAGGTCATTCATATCAAATACACTCTCGTATATTACAGAGGGCTGAGCGTTGAAAAGGTAGTTTTTGTCTCCCGGGTACTTGTCGTTGGTCCAGTATTCGTTCCAGTCCCAGTTCTGGTTAACTTCGAACAACACCTTTATTCTGCCCTCAAGAGGATTGTCGGCACGGGCTGACAATACAAAACTGGTGGTGGGCGTAGCCCCGCTGTAGGCATCTGCAACAGGATTATCCAGATCAGGCATGAATAACCCGTCAGGAGCCTTTATACCCCTCTTGTGCGACCAGTAGGGAAGCGTCTGCGGGGCCCTTTTTGAGGCTTCAACCCATTTTCCTCCCGCGTTGGAGCCATATCTGAAAACACCTGTTGCAATTGCCTCAGGAACAAACAGCGTCTGTATATAACTGCCCTTATCATCTTCAAGCCAGACAGCCATAAGAGGGTAATAAAGCGCAGGACCGCCATAGAATTTCACCTCTATCTCCTGACCGGTGCCAGCAGTGTTTGTAACCACCTCAGTAAAGGTCTGTCTCTGCGCCATTTTCGTGGCAGATGGCTTTTGCGAGCACCCTGCAAGCACTGCCAGTAACAGAATTATTATGTATTTCATCTCTTTCACTTTTTTCAGATTTCAATTATTATCCCGATGGTAGGAAGCACCGTACCAGATTCAGCTTCAATATATTTCAGAAGGTACCGCTCTGAATCCAGCGGGTTGACAATTGGTGCACCGTTGCTATCTGTCTGCAATACGAGGATGTCAGGCTGTTCAGCCTTGAAATTGTAAACATTCTGCACGTCGAGGTACAGCATGAGCGACCATCTGTTAAAGTAGAACTGCTTGTCGATGCGGATATCAAGCTGACTGAATCCCTTCAGTCTCAAGGTGTTGAAGCGGCTGTAATCGAGGTACCCCTGCCCTGTCACATTCCATGCATCGATGTATGAAGATTTATCGTCATCAAATGGGGTATATGGTGCCCCGCCAACATACCTCCAGCGGAATCCCGCATCCCAGCTCTTGCCGATGCTCTTTGTAGCTGTCACACTTATCAGGTGCCTGTTGTCCCAGGCAGTCGGAATGTAATTGCCGTCCGTTCCCTCAAACTCGCTTCGCACGAAGGTATATGAGAAGACCATGTTCAGTCCTTCCAGGTCCCTGGCTCGGCCCATCAGCTCAAGTCCGTAAGCTCTGCCGACGGAGGTTGATACAAGGGCTTCGTTACCAAAGACCCCGTATCCCGCACTCTTGGTTGAGAGGGGAACCTGGTCAGCAACGGAGAAGGGATAATCGGAATAGCTCTTGAAAAATCCCTCCAGGGTGAACTGCAGTCTCTCGTCGGGAATGAGCTCCACACCTCCCACTATATGGTCTGCTGCAATATATTTCAGTTCGTTCTCCCTGTTGATGTAGTTCCCGTCATTGTCTTTCAGCCCGAGTGCAGTGTAGGGTGGAAGCTGGTAGTAGCGACCGATGTTAAAGTTGAGATTGATTTCGCTGTTCAGTGCCCAGGAGGCTGACAGACGAGGTGATATCTGTGTCAGAGGGTTGGCCATGACCTCTGAGTAGGAGTTGGCATCAGTGCGCAGTCCGAATGAGAGCCTCAGTCTTTCATCGATGAAGGCCCGGCTCAACTGCCCAAAGGCAGCATACTTAAAGAAAACGAGGTTGGAATTGTAAAGCTCAGTCTCCAGACCTCCGCCGGTGAAGAACTGGCGGAAGGTGTCATTGCGGTAACGCGACATCTCCGCGCCTGCACCATAACTCAGCCTGAAAGAGTTGGGCCATACAACTGTGCGCTCGTACCTGAGCCGGATGTCTCCTTCCCCGCTTTTATAATCCAATATCTTGTTGGCAGGGTCGGACTCGTCATTGTTAAGGTACTTGTACTGTGTGTTATTAAGGTAGTTCCTGCTGAGAACTACCATGTCAGATCCGTTTCCACGGAAATGCCGGTAGACAGCCCCCACAGTATAGCTGTACTGCTCCTGTGTGGGGATATAACCCAGGATGTAGCGTTGAAACTCCGTCTCATTGGCATCGAGGTTAAGCCTGAAATCATCCTTCGCCCCAATTCCCAGTACTGTGAGCTCATTCTTCTGGTCGAACTTAACCTTGTATTTGAACTGGAAATCGGTATAGGTCGGGAGGAACGGCAGCCCGATCACGCCGAACAGGAACTGAAGGTAGGACCTCCGGGCTGAAACGATAAGTGAACTGCGCTCGCCAGCCGGGCCGTTATATGTAAGGCCCAGGTCAGAAGCACCCACGGTTGCCCTGATCGACCGCTTCTCCTTGTTTCCTTCAATCATCGTAAAATCCATTACCGAGCTCAGGGCGTTGCCTCTTGAAGCAGGAAAGGCCCCGGAAAGGAAATCGACCGATCTGACAAAGTCGACGTTGATGATACCTGTCGGCCCGCCTGAAGATCCCTGGGTGGAAAAGTGATTGAGATAGGGAATCTCAACATTGTCAATAAAGAACCTGTTTTCATTCGGCCCCCCGCCCCTGACAATGACATCATTCCTGAATGCCGGTGTGGATGCGACGCCCGGAAACGACTGTATTACACGCGAGATGTCGCGGTTGCCACCCGGGTTGAGTTCTATCTCCTGGATACTGATTATCCGTGCTGAAATGGGGCTCTCAACCGACTTGCGGAACGGAGATGGCTTCACTATTACATCAGCCACCTCAACTACGGTAGTCTCCAGAGGGATGACAAGGTTGACCTCGTTGTTGTTTGTAACCATAACGCCCTCAGAGACATATGTCTTATATCCGACCGAAGAGATCCTCAGTTCCACGAATCCGGGATTGACTCCGGTAAAACTGAAGTTGCCGTCGAAGTCGGTCATGGCACCTGTGGTTGTATTCCATATAACCACACTTGCAAAAGGAACAGGTTCATTTGTGGTTGCATCAACGACCTGGCCGCGTATGATGCCTCCTCCCGATTGGCCTGAAAGGTCGATAAACAGCAGGACTGCCAACAAAGTGAGAATATTTCTTTTCATTTTTGTATAGATTTCAAGAGAAAAAACAATACAAGATGGAGATGGTTCAACGATATTGAAAATAAATTTACATCATCGACCGGAAGTATGTCTCTTCCGCCGTAAGGTCAATATAAGGCGCCTTGGCCCTTAACTCACTTATTCTCTCCATCATGGCATTGGCGAAAGGAGCTGTCTCATTCTTCCCTCCCGTGATGCGGTGAGCCATGGCGCGGGTGATCCTTGTCGCCTCGCTCCAGAGACGGAGCACAGGGCTGTCTAAGAAGACCTGGCTGAATTTCTCCCAGACAAAATCGATAGCCGTCTCTGATGGATGTACCATATCAGAAGCATAGAACCTGTAATCGCGCAGTTCGTCCATGAACAGCTCGTATGCCGGGAAATAACCGGCAACGGAGCGATGTGACAGCAGTTCCTCCACAGCCAGAAGCAGGTGAGCCTTGCTAAGCTGGTTGGCATGGGCACCGTCGGAAAGGTGGCGGACAGGACTCACGGTAAACCATACTTTCAGGGCGGGATTAACAACCGCCAGGCGGTCAAGGGTTTCTCTCCATCGTTCTGCAATCGCAGCTGATGTTGCCTGCCTGCGGTCAAAGAGCGAGGAGGGCAGCTTGTGGCAGTTGGCAACAATGTCACCGCTCTTACGTAGCGTGTAGATGTATGATGTACCGAAGGTGACAAACAGGAAAGATGCCTCCCTCAGAAATGATGAGGCTGTCAGGCTGACCTCATTGAGCCTCCGGATGAGTTCATCCCTTTCCCATGATGAAAAAGAGGTGTGATGTTCAAGGCTCAGGTAACGGTTTTGATGGAGATAAATGTCTTTCTCACCATATACATATTCCGACGCAAACCTGTCAAGTGCCCCTGCCACTGAGAACGGATTGAAAAGGGTTCCGTGAGGATTTGTCAGCACCTTCAGTTTTCCGGATGCCATGCGGTAACCTATTTCACCGGCAAAACATGACCCAAGGAACATTACAGGGGTGGAAAAACTGATCCGGTCAGCTGAGGATGGAAGAGAAACCTCTGTCCTGAGTTCCATAATGTATATTATAATATGGTATCAATCCACTCGATAATAAATTCGAAATGTTCCTCCTTCAGCAGATCATTATGCAGCTCATGGTAACCACCCTCCCAGAGTTTGAGGGTAGCACGCGGAGCAGACTCAGCTACCTGTACCGAACCGGATGGTGAGCTGATCATGTCATCGCGCCCGTGGGCCAGCAGAATCGGCAGGTTGATCTCTGAGGCACGGTTCAGCGTCTCCTCTGCCGCTGCAGTCATCCATCCGAAGAGTCCGGCCGAAATCACTCCATGCACAAGCGGATCAGCTTTGTAAGCTTTAACCACCTCAGGGTCACGCGACAGGTGTTCGGTCTTCAAACCCGATGGCTGTATCATTCCGGGCATGAGTTTCTTTGCAATGTTGGCCAGGAGTACCTTGAAAGGCGCAGGTGTAACTGAGAGCTTTACCCATGGGGAGGTAATTATGGCCCCATTCACATGCGGCCGGCGCCTGATAAGGTAATTCAGGACGATACCTCCGCCAAGGCTGTGGCCGTAAATGAAAAGTGGCACACCGGGAAACTCGGTAGCAAGGCTTTGTATAATAATGTCAATGGTGTCATATACCTTCTCCGGCGAAGGAATTACTCCCCTCCTCCCGTCAGAACGGCCATGACCGGGGAGGTCAAAAGCGCGCAGGGTCACCCCTCTCTCATTGAACCTGCCAGCCCAGCCTGCATACCTTCCGGCATGCTCACCGAGTCCATGAACCAGTAAAATCAAAGCTTTTGGTGTGCCCAAAGCGTCAAAGCCGTATAATGCAGTCTTTCCTGATGGGTACTCTTTTATCTCCATAAGATCTTTTTTGTAAAGATAATTTAAAAGTAATCCCGGACCTATCCTGCCTGCATTGTCAATCAAGGTGCTAAACAAAACTGAATATTGGGTTATGTAGCTGATTTTAATTCCTATAACTGTTTGTGCCGGATACACTAAGGGTTCATCTCAACATGCAACAGAGGCGAATGAGATAAAATAATACCTGAATATCCTAATTTAGATAAGACACAGATAACAGCCTGTTATTATGAACATTACTCTTTAGAAAATAACTTAATAAGGGCGAAAATCACATAATTTAAGATATTCGGATTTGGATATCCGATTTATATGTTTAACTTTGTATCAACAAATGAAAATTAAAGAGATATGACTGCACAGGAATTCACAACAAGCATTATAGATCTGAAGGGCAATCTTCAGAAGTACGCCCTCAGTCTGACACTCGACCGCGACAACGCACTTGATCTCGTACAGGATACCTTCCTGAAAGCCATACAGAACCAGGACAAGTTTGTAGATGCCACGAACCTGAAAGCATGGGTCTTCACGATAATGAAAAACACCTTCATTAACAATTACCGTCGCAAGATGAGGGAAAATACAATGATGGACGGCACCCAGGAGCTTTACTACATCAATCTCCCATCAGACAAGGGCAGTATTTCACCTGAGTCGGCTTATGCAGGTGATGAGATTGAGAGGGCTATAGACGCATTGCACGATGATTATCGTCTCCCCTTCCGCATGCATGTTGAAGGATTCAAGTATGAAGAGATAGCTGAGAATCTCAATCTCAAGCTGGGTACGGTAAAGAGTCGTATCTTCTTCGCTCGTCAGAAGCTGATGAGTGTTCTTAAAGATTACAACGGTTAGAATTCATTAGTAGTCAACAAGCCGGGCTGTCGGGAATATTTTTTCCGGCAGCCTTTGTTTTAGATTAAGGCTGGTTACAAATGTTCTTGCGGTCAGAATTTTTGCAGACTTGTAAATAGCGGCAGACTTTTTGTCACTCTTCTGCGGAACAGACTTTTTAATACCTTTATATAAAATTCACTATCATGAAAAAGTACTTTTTTATTACCCTTTTTGCCATAATGCTCTCTGCAACCTCACTTGAGGGTCAGGAGAAGTACATCACCAGTCCCGTCAGCCATGTGACAGTCTTCAGGCAGGGAGCCCAGCTCTCCGGTGATCTCCCGATCTCAGTACAGGCAGGAACCTTCGACTATATTGCCGGCGGACTATCACCTTATATTGATCCAAACAGCATTCAGGTCAGAGGTGAGGGTGAATTCATGATCATGGGTGTTGTTCACCGGAACAACTACCTTGAGAACCCGGCTGAGAGTACTGTCATAAAAGAGCTGCGCGACAAGATTGAAGCTCTGGAGATGAAAATCGAAGACGAAAAGACCGTTGTGGAGGTTCTCCAGGAAAAGGAGATCTTTCTCAAGTCGAACTACGATGTTGTCACAAACAAGTCGGCCATCACCCCTGAACAGCTACGGGCGCTGCTTGATATTTACTCCACCAACATGGAATCGGTTAAGACAGCCCTCCTCAAAAAGAAAAGGACCATAACTGACTACCAGGAAGAGAAGCAACAGCTGGAGAAACAGCTTGCTGGCACCATTGACAAATCGAAGATGCCCACCGGAGAGATTGTAGTGACTGTCAGCGCTACCAAACCCTCCACCGGCAGGCTTAAGCTTTCATATGTTGTCATGAATGCCGGCTGGCATCCCTCATACGACATCAGGGTTGACGACATCAATGATCCGGCATCAATAATATACCGGGCCAATATCTGGCAGAACAGCGGCATCGACTGGAAGGATGTGAAGGTGAGTCTTTCAAACGCCTCCCCCATGACTGCAGGTGCCTTGCCAACACTGGATCCATGGTTCATCGATATCTACAAGCCCTTTGCATACAATACGCTGGACGAGGTTATTGTGGTCAGAGGTTCCAGGTCGATGCCTGTCGCCCGTGAGGCGAAAGCTGAGGACGCCATGATGATGGAAGAGAGCGCCCCATTGCCGGTCACCGTCAGCGAGTCAAACATCAGCTTCAGCTTTGATATAAATGTTTCCCAGACAATAATGACTGACGGCAAGCCGGTGGCAGTGGAGTTGCAGAGGCTGACAGTTCCGGCAACCTACAGCTATGCCGTCACACCAAAACTTGCCAGCACGGCATACCTGATGGGATACATAACAGGATGGGAGAAATACAACCTCCTGCCCGGAGAATCGAACATCTATTTCACCAACACCTTTACAGGCAAGGGCTATATCAACACGGCGGAGCTTACTGACACCCTCCCTGTGTCTCTTGGCGCCGACAACAACATTACTGTCAAACGTGATCGCAGGACTGATTTCACATCTCAGAAGCTCATCGGTGCCAACAGGGTTGAGACACTGTCGTTCCTGATCTCCGTGCGCAACAACAAGAGCCGGTCCGTTGCACTCAAACTGCGTGACCAGATCCCACTGTCGCAAAACAGCCAGATCACCGTTGAGGCTCTCGAGCTCACAGGGGGCAAACTCAATCCCGTCACCGGGGAGATCACCTGGGATCTGACAGTTGAGCCTCGTGAAACAAGAGAGATAATCCTTACATACAGCGTGAAATACCCGAAAAACGAAAAGGTGATGCTTGAGTGACAAGCACTTAAGATCAATTAACAAACGAGGTTATGAACAGCTGTTTATAACCTCGTTCTGCTTCATATAATTCAATGATTTTAAGTGATTTATATATGTTAATAAAACTGTGCGATTCTTGTTACTTTCTTCATGGCATAATTAGCCCGAAAAACTTGACATGGAGCCTTTGAGAAGTTATATTTGTAGAACCATGTGAGCGATAAAGGGTCGCTCTGAGGTAAGAAGGTTCTTTCGAATGGTTTAATTATCAATCTGAAACTACATCAGACTTCAGAGTCTCACGCTGAACGACTACGGTCCGGAAGCGTCTGCCACGGGTGCAGGCTGAGAAGCCTTCCCATCCTGGCGGTCTGACGGGGCAATCATCAGACGGTGTAACAACCGCGAGAGGAGAGCAACACAAATGCAATGCAGAAAGCTAATAAAGCAGCAAATGTGCCCGCACGGAGAGAGGATCATCATGCCACCCGAACCGGCGAGGATAGGATGGAGATGATCCGGGCATGACAGCAGCTGTCCCTTCGGGGAGTGTCAGGCCTCAGGGGTTCATGACTTCGCGTCCCGGTATGTTATCCTAAATCACCGCAAGGTGATCGAAGAGAGCAGAAAAGACACCGGAACAAGGCAGGCAGCAAGCCGCAAGGCAAGCATCGACAGGCCGCGGAAAGGGAGAAGTCGACAGAGATGCACCGACCGTAATAACAGTAGCATGGCGCCAGTGACGGTCATGGCTGTCACTCGTCGGAATGGGAACATATACGTAAGTATGGTTCCCATTCGTGTTTTATACCCCTGCCATCAAAAAAAAGAGGCTCAACGCCTCCTTATTAGTCCCAGGGGTTTCCCCCGCCCCTTATCACGCCAAAGATTTCCTATCTCCCCCTTATCACTCCCCTTTTGGAATTCGTTATGAAATCAATTATGTAATCACGCTCCGGCGTCGAAGGAAAATTGGCAGAGATATATTCAAGCGCTTTGCTGCCGTTCATGCCCATATTGTAATAAGCCCGGTAGATCTCATGCAACTCGTGCATCTTCTCGTTGGTGAAGCCTCTCCGCTCAAGACCTATAGTATTCAGTCCCATGTATGCAAGAGGATCCCTGTCGGCTTTGATGTAAGGCGGCACATCAATCCGTACCTTGGCACCACCTCCAACGATAGTATGAGCTCCTATGTGCACAAACTGGTGCACCATTGACCCACCTCCCATCGTAACCCAGTCGCCCAGCACAACCTCCCCGGCTATACCTGACAGTGCAACCATGATAACATTGTTGCCCAGCTGACAATCATGAGCCACATGTACATAGGCCATCAGCAGACAGTTTTTGCCTATGGTGGTCATGCCCCTGGCCCGGGTGCCCCTGTTCAGCGTCGCAAACTCCCTGACAGTGGTGTTGTCTCCTATCTCAAGGATGGTCTCCTCTCCGCTGAACTTCAGGTCCTGCGGAATGGCTGAGATAGATGCACCGTTGAAGATGCGGCAGTTCCTGCCAATCCGTGCTCCGTCATAAATGACTGCCCCGGAACCTATCCAGGTACCGTCACCTATAACAACATCACCATGTACAACGGCAAACGGCTCAACCGTTACTCCGCTACCCAGCTGAGCCCCCGGATCAATATGTGCCAGTGAAGATATCATATCGCTTTATTTGTTCTTTACAACCTGTGCAGTCAGTTCGCCCTCGGCCACCAGCTTCTCCCCGACAAATGCCTGGGCATACATAATCACAATACCTCTCCTGATCGGTTCCATGAGGTCACACCTTACTACAATAGTGTCTCCCGGAATGACCTTATTCTTGAACTTCATCCGGTCAATCTTCAGGAAGTATGTCGAGTATTTATCAGGCTCATCCACATTGTTCAGGACAAGGATTCCTCCCACCTGTGCCATAGTCTCCACCAGCAGGACTCCCGGGAAGACATGCTCCTGCTCAAAATGCCCCTGGAAGAAGGCTTCGTTGTAAGTCGCGTTTTTTATCCCAATGACATGCGTGGGGGTAATATCAAGTATACGGTCCACCATGAGGAACGGGAAGCGGTGCGGCAGCAACTGTTTAATTCTCTGGATGTCCATAAGCGCCGGCTTGGTGGTATCAAGAAGGGGGATCTCCTTCTTCGTTGTCTGCCTCTTAATCTGTTGCCTGATCAGTCGTGCCAGCCTTGTGTTGGAGTAATGGCCCGGGCGGGTAGCCACCACCTTGCCCTTGATGGGCTGCCCCACCAGTGACAGGTCTCCTATCAGGTCAAGGAGCTTATGCCTCGCCGGCTCATTCGGGTATCGAAGCTTTGTATTATTAAGCACCCCCGCATGATGTTCAGTGATCCCGGGCTTATTGAACATCTTCGCAATGCGATCTATCTCCTCCTGCTCTACCTCACGCTCAAGTATAACAATGGCATTCTCCAGATCGCCCCCCTTGATCAGCCCCATACGGAACAGCGGCTCAAGCTCATGGAAGAAAACGAAGGTGCGACTGCTTGCAATCTCCGCCTCAAAATCGTCAATCTGGTCAAGGATGGCATACTGGTTGCCAAGAATCTTTGAGTTGTAGTCTATGAGAACATGGGCGCTGAAGTGGTCATCAGGATAGACAATAAGGTCAACTCCGTGCTCCTCGTCCGAGAAGGTGATCTTCTCCTTTATCACATAGTAGTTACGATCTTCACCAAGTTCAACAATACCGGCCGATTTTATCGCCTCAACGAACATACGCGAGCTGCCGCCCATTATCGGTGCTTCAGGTCCGTTTATATCAATGATGGCATTGTCAATACGCAGTCCTGCAAAGGCAGCAAGAACATGCTCTATGGTGGCCACGGAGGCTTCTCCATGAACCAGGGTAGTTCCCCTGGATGTTTCCGTGACATGATCAGCAACTGCATCAATAACCGGAGAGCCCGGCAGATCAGTACGGCAGAATTTATATCCGTGGTTTGCCGGTGCCGGCTTGAAGGTCACTGTAACGTCGATGCCGGAATGGAGGCCTTTACCTTTGAGACTCACCTCCTTAGCCAGCGTCCTTTGTTTTTCGCTCATTTATGGTTGTGTTAAAAGTCCTGCAAAGAAAAATAAAATTTTCCGAACGGCACAACAGAAACCCTCACATCTCTGTGATGTTCAAACAATTTCCTTTAGACCGGAACAATGGAACTATCTGTTTTTTAAAGATTCCACAGATTTTGCAAGCTCGTCAATTTTCCTGTTCATGTCAGGCAGTTTTCTGAAGTAGACGATACTTTTCAGGAACTGTTTACTTTCCATGGCGGGATATCCCAGGAGAATTGAGTTTTCCTCGCTGACGGTACTCATGATACCTGACTGGGCACCTATTCTGCATCCGTCAGCGATGCTCAGGTGGCCGGCAAAGCCCACCTGCCCGCCAAACATGCAGTTCCTTCCGATCTTCGTCGATCCTGCCAACCCGCTCTGTGCTGCAATTACAGTGTTCTCCCCTATCTCAACATTGTGGCCTACCTGGATCAGGTTATCAAGCTTCACCCCCCGACGGATAACGGTTGACCCCATTGTGGCCCTGTCAATACAGGTGTTGGAGCCTATCTCCACATTGTCTTCGAGGATGACATTGCCTATCTGTGGTATCTTCATGTAGTTGGCCTCACTTACCGGGGCAAAGCCGAAGCCGTCCGATCCAATTACCGCCCCTGCGTGAATGATGCACTCATTCCCGATGAGACAGTCCCTGTAAACCTTTACCCCCGGATGGAAGGTGCAGTTCCTTCCCGTCCTGACATTGTCACCTATGTACACATTGGGATAGATACTGCAGCCGTCTCCTATGACAGCCTTGTCTGATACATATGCATAAGCCCCTATATAGACCTCCCTGCCTATGACAGCGCTCTCCTCTATGATGGCTGTGGGGTGGATTCCCTTCTTCACCGGTCTTGTCTGCTCGTCATATATCGCAAGCAGCCGGGCAAGGGCCTGGTAGGGGTCCGCTACCCTTATCAGGGTTGCGGTGACCTCGCGTGACGCGATGAAGTCGGTCTTCACCAGTACTGCCGATGCTCCGGTTGTATAGATGTAAGGCTCATATCTGGGGTTTGACAGGAAAGAGAGGGCCCCGGCATGGCCCTCCTCAATCCGGGCAATAGTATTTAGCTTTGTCCCGGGATCACCTTCCACCGTCCCGTTTAGTAATCCTGCAATCATTGCGGCTGTAAATTCCATAATCCGTATTGTTTAATTTGAAAATATCTCTTTGGGGTAACAGAGGTAATACTTGGTCACCTTCTCTGACAGTGCCTCCTTGTCAAACAGGTCTGATACAGAGGTGATATCGCTGGTTGTGCCATTCTTAAGAAGGATACGTACCTCCGGGGTACCGGGTGCATAGGTCTGGTTATATACGTCGCCTGTGTTCACATAATACCTCACCTCATCCTTTTTCAGATGCAAAATCTGTTCAGCCTCTCTTCGTGTCTCCTCCACCCTGGCTTCATCAAATGGGCTCCGCTGCAGTTCAATACCAAGGAGGTCCCTGTTGACGAACCTCCTGCAAAGATCGGCAAGCACCCTTTCACTGCCCGATATCCATACTTTTGTTGCAGACATTATATCGCTCTCATCGAGGTCGGTGAAATGCCTTACAAGGTCTGCTGTCTCAATTATACTTTCACCTCTGTGGCGGGCATGAAGAAAATATTCAAGCGCCGGAGTGGCAAAAAGGTTCAATCCGGCAGCAGTCACCTCCCTCGCCCTCACCAGCAGGCTGGTAAGAAGCTTTTCAGCTGAGACAACAGTGCGGTGGTTATATACCTGCCAGTACATCATACGCCTGGCTATAAGAAATTTCTCAACGGAATAGATACCCTTCTCATCCACCACAAGCCTGTCATCGGCCACGTTCAGCATCCTGATGATCCGGTCTGAGCCCACTGACCCCTCTATTACACCCGTGAAAAAACTGTCGCGACGCAGGTAATCCATCCTGTCCATATCCATCTGACCGCTAACCAGGTCATGCAAGAATCGCCTGGGGTATTCCCCTCGAAAAACGGCAATGGCCTCTGTCAGACGACCGCCTGTCTGGCGGTTCAGCTCCTCCATTATGAGGAGAGACATCATCTCGTGTGGCATCTCCTCTATAAGTGAATGCTCAAGGGCATGTGAGAAGGGACCGTGGCCTATGTCATGCAGCAGTATGGCTACCAGCACCGCCTCCTCTTCCGCCGGAGTTATCTCAATGCCTTTGGTCCGAAGTGTGTGTACTGCCTGACCAGTGAGGTACATGGCGCCCAGGCTATGCTGGAAACGACTGTGTACCGCACCCGGATAGACATAGCTCGAAAGCCCGAGCTGCCTTATGTTACGAAGCCTCTGGAACCAGGGATGGCTGACCAGATCATGAATAAGATCGTTTGGAAGACTTATAAACCCGTACACCGGGTCATTGATGATCTTTCTCTTGTTCGTCAAAACGACATTGATTTTATGCCAGCAAATTTATTCAATTGTTTCCAGAATCAGCTCAGAAAAGCTTCAGATACAACACACTTGTTAATTTTTCCACTCATCCTTCTTTTGATTATTGAAAAAATGATATTATCTTTGCACCCGAATAGAAGGGTACGGACGGCCTAGGGGACAAAAGTCCCCTATTTTGTTATCAAAAATCAGACTATGGTTACAAAGGATCATATCAGGAAACTTGCAGAGGGGCACATCAGCGGCACCGGCATCTTCCTCGTTGATGTGAGGCTGAGCAGCACCGGACGAATCACTGTCCTCATTGACAGGCCTGAAGGCGTAAGAATCGAAGACTGTGCCTTATTAAGCAAATTCATCACCGGTGAACTTGGAGAAGAAGGCGGCGACTTCGAGCTGAATGTCTCATCTCCCGGCCTTGATATGCCTCTCCTTGTCCCCGGGCAGTACCTGAAGAACGAAGGCAGAATGGTTGACGTAGTGACAAATGATGGCGACCATGAAAAAGGGACCCTGATGAATGTCACAGAGGGTGGATTTGACCTGAGGGTGGAGACCCGGCAGAAAAACAAAGAGGTTGTTTCTGTGATCAAATCATTTAATTTTGAGGATGTTAAGTCAGTTAAAGTAATTATATCATTCAAATAACAGAACATAATACCACAATGGAAAACGTTAATCTCATTGATACTTTTTCAGAGTTCAAGGAACTGAAGAATATTGACAGGCCCACCATGATGAGTGTGCTTGAGGATGTGTTCAGGGGTATGCTTGCCAAGAAATACGGTACAGCTGATAATTTTGACATCATTGTCAATATTGACAAAGGCGACTTCGAGATATGGCGTAACCGGGAAGTAGTTGAAGATGAGGCATTCACTGATCCCAACACCCAGATTCCCCTCTCCGAGGCTCACAAGGTCGATGAGGATTATGAGGTGGGTGAAGAGGTCTCTGACGAGGTCAAGTTCCTCGATTTCGGACGCAGGGCAATACTGGCACTGAGGCAAAACCTCGTGGCACGTATCCTTGACCTGGAAAAAAACAATATCTATCTCAAATATAAGGACCGAATCGGCGACATCGTCACCGGCGAGGTATACCAGGTATGGAAGCGCGAGACCCTCGTTCTTGATGACGACGGTAATGAGCTTATCCTGCCAAAGCCCGAACAGATACCCTCCGACCATTTCCGCAAAGGTGACACAATCCGTGCGGTGGTAATAAGAGTGGAGATGAAGAACAACACTCCCAACATCATCCTCAGCCGCACCTCACCGGTATTCCTCGAGAGGCTCTTTGAGCTTGAGGTTCCTGAGATCTTCGACGGCCTGATAACCATCAGGAAGATTGTGAGGGTTCCCGGAGAGAGAGCCAAAGTGGCAGTGGAGTCATATGATGAGCGCATTGACCCGGTAGGTGCATGCGTTGGTATGAAGGGATCAAGAATCCACGGTATCGTGCGTGAACTCCGCAATGAGAACATCGATGTCATCAACTACACATCAAATATCCAGCTCTTTATCACCAGGGCCCTTAACCCCGCCAAGATATCATCAATCAAACTCATCGAAGCGGACAAAAAGGCGGAGATCTACCTTAAGCCGAGTGAGGTCTCGCTTGCCATCGGGAAGGGCGGCCTGAACATCAAACTTGCCGGCCAGCTCACCGGGTATGACATAGAGGTCTACCGCGAACCGGATAATGAGGATGAGGAAGACGTCTCCCTTGATGAGTTCGCTGACGAGATTGAAGGATGGATCATTGATGAACTTAAGGCTATCGGATGTGACACTGCCCGGAGCGTGCTCAGGCTGACGATACATGACCTGGTTAAGAGAACAGACCTGGAGGAGGAGACCATCAAGGAGGTCGTAAATATCCTCAGGTCAGAATTTGACAAGGAATAACCGGTTCTCCCGCAAGGGACAAACGATATTAAACTTATTTAAGAGGTTATCATAAAGGTATATGACTGAAGACATTAAGGCCATACGTTTAAGCAAGGCAGCCCGCGAATTCAATGTGGGGATCCAGACTATTGTCGAATTCCTTCACAAAAAGGGGTTTGACATAAGTACTGATCCCAACAGCAAGATTCCCTCTGAGGGTTATGCGCTGATAGTCAAAGAGTACAGTGGCGACCTCAGTGTTAAAAAGGATGCCGAGAAACTGGCTCTCAAGGAGAAGATAACACCTAAGAAGTCTCTTTCCATTGATGACATGGAATCCGGCAAACCAGGCGACACTGGCGAACCTGATGAGGAGTTTCTCATAACAGATATCTCAGGAGTTAAGAAGCACCTTGACCTGCGTACTGAAATCAAGAAGCCGGAGATTAAAACCGTTGGCAAAGTAGATCTTACTCCACCTGCGAAACCGGTGAAGAAAGAGCCGGAAGTCCAAGTGGAAAAGGCTGTTGCACCCGAGCCTGCACCCGAGCCCGTTACAACAGAACAACCTGCAGAGACAAGACAGCCAAAAGTTATTGGCAAGGTCGATCTTGACAAGCTGAAAGCCAGGCCCGCTAAGTCAGCCGCCAGGCCGTCAGCCGCTAAACCTGAGCCTGTACCTGAGGAGAGCAAGCCCGAACCGGTAGCCGAGACGCCTGCACCAGTGGCAGTGGAGCCCCCTGCTCCTGAAGCACCGGTAGCCGCTCCCGAACCAAAGGAGACGGAGATATATCGTCCGGGCTATGAAAAACTGGCAGGCCCGAAGATTGTTGACAAGATTATCCTGGTTCCGGAGGTCAAGAAAAGCCGTGACCAGGCTAATGAAGCGCGTCAGAAGCATGAAGACAGGAAGAAGCGTGAACGCATAAAACCCAAACCTCGTGAAAAGGTCGCAGTAGATGCATCGGCGCCCGCACCCTCAACAGATCCGAAAAAAGAAAAGAAGGCTCCGCCAAGAACCGATCACCGTGGTGGCGACAGGAAGAAGTCATTCCGCACCCTGAGACCTGAGGTAGACAAGGATGATGTTGACAAGAACATCAGGGATGTCAACCTGCTCATGAGCAAGAGCAAGTCGAAGGTGGCCAGGTACCGTCGTGACAAGAGAGACGCCGTCAGCCAGAGAATGAAGGATGATACCGATAAGATGGAACTCGAAAAGAGCACCCTCAAGGTCACCGAGTTCGTCTCCGTAAACGAATTGGCGATAATGATGGATGTGCCTGTCATTGATATCATATCAACATGCATGAGCCTCGGCCTGATTGTATCAATCAACCAGAGACTTGACGCTGAAACAATGGCCATGCTGGCTGAAGAGTTCGGTTTCGGGGTTGAGTTTGTCAGCGCCGAGCTGCAGGAGGCAGTCAGGGAAGTGGAGGACGATGTCTCAAACCTTACGCCGCGCCCACCAATTGTGACGGTCATGGGACATGTTGACCACGGGAAGACAAAGCTGCTTGACTATATCAGGAACACAAACGTCATCGCAGGCGAAGCAGGTGGAATAACCCAGCATATCGGTGCTTACAGGGTAATGCTTGATAACGGAAAGGTAATAACCTTCCTTGATACTCCCGGTCATGAGGCTTTCACAGCCATGCGTGCCAGGGGCGCCCAGATTACTGATATTGTCATCATTGTTGTGGCGGCTGATGACGGAGTGATGCCGCAGACACGAGAGGCAATCAACCACGCACATGCAGCAGGTGTACCAATAATATTTGCAATCAACAAGATCGATAAGCAGACTGCCAATCCCGACAAGATACGCGAGGAACTTGCCTCAATGAACTTCCTTGTGGAAGAGTGGGGAGGTAAATACCAGTCGCAGGAGATATCGGCAAAGAGCGGTCTGAACATCGACCTGCTCCTTGAGAAGATCCTCCTCCAGGCAGAGATGCTTGAGCTGAAAGCCAATCCTGAAAAGCTGGCCCTGGGAACAGTGATAGAATCGTCGCTTGATAAGGGACGCGGCTTCGTGGCAACAGTGCTTGTCAAGGCAGGAACACTCAAGGTGGGAGACGTAGTGCTTGCAGGAAGCTGTTACGGGCATATAAAAGCCATGTACAACGAGCGCAATATGAAGGTGACGGAAGCCGGACCTGCTATGCCGGCGCTTATCCTTGGCCTTAACGGAGCACCACAGGCAGGTGACAAGTTCAATGTCATGGAATCAGACAAGGAGGCCAAGGACATTGCCACCAAGAGAGCACAGCTTCAGAGGGAACAGGGACTCCGTACCCAGAAGCATATCACCCTCGATGAGATCGGACGCCGTATAGCAATAGGAAACTTCCAGGAACTCAATATTATTGTCAAGGGCGACGTTGACGGATCCGTTGAGGCTCTCAGTGATTCACTGATCAAGCTCTCAACCGAAGAGATACAGGTCAATATTATCCATAAGGCCGTGGGACAGATATCCGAATCCGATATCCTTCTTGCTGCTGCCTCCAACGCCGTGGTGGTTGGCTTCCAGGTGAGGCCTTCACTCAGCGCCAGGAAGCTGGCTGAGAAAGAGGGTATTGACATCCGTCTCTATTCAATCATCTACGCTGCAATTGAGGAAATCAGGGCCGCCATGGAAGGCATGCTCTCTCCGGAGATCAAGGAAGAGATCGTCGCCACCGTTGAGGTACGTGAGGTGTTCAGGATTGGAAAGGTAGGCACCGTAGCCGGATGCTTCGTTCGCGACGGCAAGATCAACCGTAATACCAAAATACGTGTTATACGTGACGGTATTGTTATTCATACCGGCGACCTGGGTTCACTCAAGAGGTTCAAGGATGACGTCAGGGAGGTCACATCAGGATATGAATGCGGCCTGAACATTGACGGCTTCAATGAGATTAATGTTGGCGACGTCATCGAAGGGTACCAGACCGTGCAGGTCAAAAAAACCCTGTAGAATTGTCAATTTGCGATTCTGGATTTTCGATTGAAAAATCCCATAAGTTAAAAATCGCAAATCCTGATAGAGATAAAAAAAAGCTGCCCGCAAGCAGCTTTTTTTTATCTTATTATGACGTAATTAGGCTCCTATCAGCTTCTTATAGGCGTCTGCATCAAGAAGATCGTCAAGTTCCGAGGTATCATCAATCTCCACCTTTATCATCCAGCCTTTGCCGTAGGGATCAGTGTTGACGAGCTCTGCCGATGTTTCAATATCTTCATTCTTCTCTTTGACAGTCCCGCTCAATGGCATGAACAGGTCAGAAACCGTCTTGACGGCTTCCACCGTTCCGAAGACCTCACCGTGACCCAGCTTCTCACCTACGGTTTCGATCTCTATGAAAACGATATCGCCCAGCTCATGCTGTGCAAAATCGGTTATGCCTACAACAGCTTCATTGCCTTTTACAAGAACCCACTCATGATCCTTGGTGTACTTCAGATTTGCGGGAACATTCATCGCTTGATATTTTATTTGTTAGACTTTGGTCTTCAGATCTCAGGTTGTCAAAAATACATCTTTTTTAATATTTAAACCCTGATAAACGCTTTTTTTAATACCGTTGCACGGTAAGGTCACTGTACCAGGGTGAACCTGAGACTGAACCCGAAGTTAGTATTGGAGGTCATGAATGTGTTTGCCACAAACGGATCATTCATTGAATGATCAGCATAAATCTGTAGATTAAACCTGTCACTCAGTACATAGTCAGCCGTAGCACCAATTGTGAATACCCGCTGACCTGCCACAGGCTGGTTCACCTCTTCTATCAGCTTGCGCGCCAGCGTCTTATTATCTCTAATTGAAAGATCAAGTTTCAGGTTCAGGTCGCTCTCAAGCGCCCGCTGCCCGGTTCGTGACCGAAGCAAAATGGAAACATCATCGAACCTGTAGCCTGCGCCAATTGTAATCTCCTCATTCCTTATGTCAGCCACCTGGTTACTCGTCAGGTTAAGAGTCACTGTACGCGACTTCCGGTATTCGATCCGTGTTGTAAGAGAATTCTTCCAGCCAAGATCGATATTAATAAAAGGACTGAATTGCTCATTGATTGTAATTGTGTTGATCTCATACATGGGGATGAAGTTCGATTTCAGGTCTCTTATCCTGCTTATGCCAGACTCATCCGGATCATAGTAAAGGCTGGTGTTGAACGAACCGATTGTGTATGTTGACCTGTACTGGTGCGAAACACTCACCGAGTTAAATATCTTTCTTACTGCCTCAAACTTGGTCAGGCCTTCGAAGTTGATCCTCCAGTTCGGCATCATGTGCAACGCCGAAGGGAAAGGTGACAGGGATATCCTATCAGCATCCCTCTTTGTGTAGGCGGCAAGGAATGCAGGAACAAGAACCTCGCTTGAGGTTAGTCCGTAACCGCTTGCATAGGGACCGGACAGTTGCTCTCCGGTGACAGGATCAAAACCAGGATCATAGGAGTTGTCGGTCTGGCTGCGCTCCGCACCCCTGCGCTGCGAAATAATGATTGTATTTGCGCGGAACTGCTCGAATGTTGGTGAGACATAATCTCCCGACTTCGGTATCTTCTCAAAAGCGGTACCCCACGAGACAACTGATATTGTAAAGTTGCCTGTGGTACGGGTATTCCTGGTGCTGTCAGGGAAGTTGCCGTTGTAATCAGCCCTCAGGTAAGATGCCACGGTCTCAGAATACCGGCGGTCGCCTGTCAGGTCTATCCGGAGCCCCGGGAATGGTTCGATGTTGGCCCTCAGGTTGAGTTGCTCGCGCTCACTGTAGGCTGCCGCATTGTTCAGAAGGGTATCGGTGGTTATCCATCCGTTCATCACAGCCTCATCAAAGAAGCGCTCATCGGTCAGCCCGGCAATAAAGCGCCATCCGGGTGACAGCATGCCACCGGTTCTCTGCTGGCCCATGAAAGAGGTCCCGGGCAGATAGCCGGGAAGTATGTGTCCCTGCTCAATTGTATATGTAGCCGAGATATTGCGCAAAGCCATCAGACCACGTATAATGTAACGCCCGGCAACATTTGCAACACCGGGCTTTTTCTCAACCCTCCCCTTAATGTCAACACTGGCATTGGTGACGTCAGCATCTGCTATGAAGTCAATCCTCATGTCAGATACAACATCATACTTGCCATTGACAACAGTGCCGTCAGGAGCAGTAACGGTGACAGTGATATCTTTTGTTTTGAGGTTATGGTTGATAATTCTTGCTTTGCCGGCCCTCAGAGGTATCCCTCTCCGCGAATGAGTAACCTCCTCGTATCCGAGGCTCATGCGCCTCTTGGCACCCGGCTGAGTGGTGGCCTCTATCTCCTTCAGAAACTTGACCTTGCTGTAGAGGTTGGTGAGGTTGGCCTGGAGGGTGAACTGCCCGTTGTTCGAGTTCTTTATTGTGTTGCCGGGAACAATGTTGACGGAATCCGGGAAGATTGTTCCTGCAAGCCAGTCGTACCGGGCACTGTACCTCGCGTTGGAGGTCACCCATGAAAGCAGCGGCAGCTTGTTGACAGGTATATTGTAGTTGAGATTCAGCAGGTGATAATAGTTCGTCGTACGGCCCAAATTCGAGAGGTTGGTCATGACCGAGTCACGCCATGTGTCAAAGAGTTCAGGGTAGCGTCTTCTGTCAACCCCGCCTGCCGGTTCATCAATGCGTGCAATGCTGCTGGCCGTGAAGTCGACCTTCATCTGCTTGGTGATGTCATACTTGATGTCATAGAACCGGGTCCACTGGAAATCCTTTGTAAATACAGGGGCAATGAGAAGGTCTGGGTTATTGATATTGCGCGTCTTCACCTCATTGTAATACCTGTACAGGTCGGTTCTCAGGGTGATATGTTTCGGGAAAAGATAGATATTGAAGTCTTTGATCAGCCTGAATAGAGGAGAGCTGAAGAGGCCCGACTTCTGGAAGGGAGTGAAGTTCTTCGGCCGTGCATCAAAATCATAGGCTATACCTCCTCGGTATGTCCTCTCAACGTCTACTTCCGTCCTGGTAGCAGTGTTATATAGCTCATTGAAGGCATAGCTCACCGAGACGTTTGCCGGGTCCCATGCATGAGGTTTCTCTCCCCTTTTTGTAGTTCCAGCGTTACTGACAGTCAGTGTCCGCCGCCGCGTATACTGCTCGGCCAGGTTAAGTATTGAATCACGTTCCGCTCTTGAACTGGCATTGTCAAGCGACTCATTGAGTTCAATGTCCGGGTCTAGCGGGTCGTACTGCGGCCTGATGCGGTTCTCGGAGTATCCCATATATACGGGGATACGTATGCCTGCTTTTTCAGGAAAGAACTTGCCAAGCTCCAGGTTTGACGAAAGGTCATACTGAATCACCTGCTCCATACTGCGCTCATTGACCTTCTTGTCAATGCTGCCCCAGCCCGGGGTGCTTGTCTGTCCCACCAGGTTCAGCGTACCAAGGTCAGCCAAACGTGCCTGCATCTGGGCATTGGCAGCCCATCCCCCCTCCTCACGGAAGTCGCTCAGGCGAAGCTCATTGATCCACACCTCGGCAGATTTGGGAGCGCCATCGTCATTCTGTGGGTTGCGTGTCCTGATAGGGTTCCTGACCCCGGCCATCACCACCCTCACATTGCTTAGGTTGGGGTTTCCGCTGACGGAGATACGGGCGCCATCGGTGAAGATGGAAAAGATATCAGCCTCACTCAGTGTTGACCCGCTTTCACGCATGGCGGCATCACGCGCCTGTTTGGCCTCAAGCAGCTGTCCCAGGTCTATGTCCAGCCTGTTGAGCTTGGGCCATACTACTTCTCTCTGCTCCTCGCTGTCATTGTTGTACCTGCCATAAGGGGTAAGCTTCAGAGGGATCTCATACTCATAGAAGTTCCCCTTATAGTCCGAGCCGAGTCTTATGAATACAGTTACCTCATCATCAAGGAGTGGCTCGCCTATCAGAGCCTCGGCATGCACCTCCATCTTCAGCCTGCGGTACTGTCGCATGTCAAGGGTGACACTCTTGTATGTTGCCCTTGCGTCACCGTCAGCCAGATCCCGTACGCGAAGCACCATCGACTGCTCGTTGAGCTGCCTCAGCTGCGGGTTGGCCGGGTCAATGACCCGATCGAACCCGGGAGGGAGTACATAGTTCACAGGCTCCTTGCCGGCGTTCTCCTCAATGCTTACCGAGCTGATCTCGAAGGTCCCGTCTTCCTCTTCGGGAATGGTGATGCGCTCTCCTCCTTCGAAGAAGGCAATATTATACTTGCGCCACTCGGACCTGACAAGCTCCAGGCGTGCAAAACGCATGATAACCTCCTCATCAAAGTTGCGCATATACATACGTAAGAACCTGATCGACTTGAAATCGCGTATTGAACCTACAATCCTCTCGTAGTCAGTGATGGGTATCTTGAACTGGTACCACTTCACCGGCGACTTGATACCGTTGGCCAGTGTGGCGTTATACTCAATCTCATCAACAATGAAGTTCCTGCCCACAACCATGTCCTCCGGCCTCAGGCTCACATGGTACTGATAGTAACTCTCAGTTTCACTCAGGGTGTTGTCACGGTTAATATCCTCCATGTCAGGTAAAGTAGTACCGCTGGTAGGATATGATTCATCAGACATCTCAGAGGTGGGGGAGTTGCCATCAGTGCCGTTGAACTTCTTGTATCTCTCCAGTATCCCCAGTTGCAGGAGGTCATAGTCTGATCCCCTGAAGTAATGGAAGTCATCGTTTGACGGGTCGTCAAAGATCTTATCCAGTATCTCAGGGCTCACCACTGCCCCTACTGCCTGCAAGTAACTGTCAAAAAACGACAATTCGTCTTCGTTGCTCAGGCCGTCAAGACCCACATCCTGGTAGCGGCGTGATTCAATGTTGTTATCAAACGCGTGTACCACCGCCTGCACTGTTGGCACACGTCCCCAGACCGTAGTATCAACATTCACCACAAGTGGTGAGGTTGGCAGCCCATTCTCGAACTGTTTGCGTGAATCACGCAGTATATCCTCTGAAATGTTCCCAAGATTGAAGTATAAATCTCCGCCCTCATGGTCAACGCTTTCAGCAAAGGGGTCCATGACCCAGAACTTGATATACTGTATATTGGCTGACTCGAAGTCATTTGTGAGCAGTTCTCTCATCATGCCTCCCCAGCGTGTGCGCGGTGAGTTAAGTAGCCCGTCGCTGCTGAGGCCGGCGGAGTAGCCGTCAGGGATCACATTGAAGTTGTATGGCCCTTTCTCCGAAGGATAAAAGGCAACGTTGAGTACGGAAATGTTGGTTGGTATGCCGCTGGCCGACTCTTTATACGGGAATATCTCCGTCTCATAAATTTCCCTGACATAATGACTTGACTGCAGATCAGGGTTAGCCCTGATATGGTCAGGTGTGGTTGAACCGTTTCTGAGAAACAGCGGATCAATTACATACCATGCAATCTTAGCCCTGTTGAACCCTGACCTTATGTCCTTGCTCAGTTTTGCTTCCGGGAAAAGGTGATCCAGTCCCTGCGGCACGCTTGAGTGGGACCAGGCATTAAAGGCACGAAGGTCCAGCGAGATCTCACTCGCTTCGAAATCATCGATATAAACCGCACCTGCAGAGGTTATAGCCCTGCTGTGGCCTGGCACCAGGTGGGCAAATTCCCCAAAGAAATTTATTGATGACGGTGCATTGGTCTCAATGAACGGCAGCCAGTCGATGGCATTTGTAAGCAATTGTGATTCTGCACGGTATGATGCGTCAAAACCATAGATTGTATTTGATATCGGGTCCTCGCCATAGGTCACCTTCTGGGTATAGGGTCTCTCAGTCAGCCTGAGCACAGTCCCGCCGAGATTGAACCTGTCAGAGAACCTGTAGTTAAGATGCGTTCCAATCAGGGTCTTTGTCTGAAGCCCGAAGAACTGGTTGCTCTCAAGTGAGACCTGTACCGGTGTCTGTGACTCATTGAGGGCTGAATTGATAATCTTGACAGACCCCATGTTGTAGTCTACGGTGTAATCAACATTTTCAGTGAGTGTTACACCCCCGGCTGTAACCTTAACGGAGCCCTCGGGTATGTTGGCTACATTGAGCCTGATCTCTGACCCTGAAGCTGATGTGAACTGGCCGCTGAGGAGGTATTTGTTCTTCTCAGCCATTTGCCTGGCAACTGTTTGGGTGGAGTCATAGAGTTCGGTGAAAACATATTTTCTGATCTGCTCGGGGTCAGTAATGTATTTCAGCAGGTGCCGCCCAAAGGGCTCCAGTACCGGGAAAATTATTCTTCCTTTTTCAGCCATCACTGTAATCCCGTCAACAAAGTCAAACAGGCCGTCTGGCTCCCGGTCAAGCTGTGAGTTAAGCTGATCGAGACCAAGAGCCTGCAGCAGCACCTTACCGTCAAGCGGTGTGCCGGGAAGGTAGTTCAGTGCACTGCCGGTCTTGTCATCACTGTAGAGTATATTAACTTCGAAATTTTTTGGTTCTATTCTTCCTGATCCGATGTTGTAGATGTTCTTCATCATAAGCCCCCAGGTGGGAATCTGAGGACTAAGGGTGGTACCCTTGATAAGCTTGAGGATGAGGGCGTCAGGGGCGGTAATACCGTCAGTTGAAAACTCACCCACTTTAAATACAGCCCCGTTGTAGGTGTATTCATAGGCCACTGCCAGGACCTCGTCATTGTTCAGAGCCACATTCAGAGAGATATAGCCCAGCTGCCTGTTGACTGTATACTCCCGCTCAGTCAGTTTGCGTGCGTTCTCAATCTTTTCATAATCGCGGCCAATCTGAAAAGCCGGATATAGCGCCGTGAACTCATCAGCCACCTGGTCAATGTTCCTTACTCCGACATATGTCGTATTCAGCTCCTCATAGAGTGCGTTGCTGCTATTGGCCGGATTCAAGGGTGCTCCGGGAACACCCTGGAAGGCAGGTATGGTATTGTAAATATTACCCTGGTTCTCCGCGAGGTCGAGGAATGCGACAATATTGCGGTTGCTCACGTCCTCAAACCGGCTGGTCTCATTGGTGATCCAAACCTCTATCTTCTCAATGTTGATCCCGGTGCTGACTATTGGCAGGTTCTCAAGTGACTGGTCAAAATTATTCTTGAATTCCTGTGCCAGGAAAAAGTGGCGGTTGGCCTCATAATCGTCAACAGTGATCTCATAATCGCTCAGCTGTGAACCTCCCTTGACCTCCACTACTGATGACTCACCTTTCTGCTGGGAGAAGACTGTGGTCATGGTCAGCTTGCCGAACTGCAGCTCTGTTTTGAGACCGAAGAGGCTGTAGCTGCCGGTGATGAGGGTACCGTTGAGAGGGAGAGTGACATCTCCTGCTTCTATCTTTTTGATGATCTCGTCTTCCTTGCCGGAATACTCGAGCTTGGTACGGTTCTCAAACTCGAACATCGCCTCCGTGTTATAGTTGATGCCAAGCTGCATTTTGTCTCCTATTGTCCCGGTGACATTCATCTGTATCTTTTCCTGGAAGTCGAATGTAGGTATAGTACGCAGTCGCTCTGACAGTGTCGGGTTTTCCGTGTGTGAGATGTTGATCCCGAAGATCAGTTCTGCCGAACCCTGCGGTACGATATTTATTACATTGCTGCCGAAGATCCTGTCAAAGGTCTCCCCTCCCACCTCTATCTGGGGTATAAGTGATGATCTGAAGCCCGAAGCATCTCCCCTGAGGCTGGCATCCCAGTATTCGCGCATGGCCTGGTCAAACTCATACTTGCGGTACTCGTCAGGGCTCATGTATACCGGTCTGCGATAATCGAGCTCCCCTATTTTCCGGTAGATAATATACCGGTTATTACGGCCGTCATACTCAACTTTGGTAGTGATGTTGGAGGGGTTATTGAGATAGAGCGGGGAAGATCTCTTTGCCTCCCACGGGAAGGCAGGGTCAGCCTGAAGAGCAGGAAGGGTGTCTCCGGCACTGGTCTGGGCACCAATATTCACACAAACCAGGGTCAGGACAGTCAATAGCCCCACCCTGATCTTCAGACCTCTATTTCTTAATGAAAACTGCAATCCGGCACCTCTGTTTTATAACAGTTTCAGCGCCCTCCTCACTAACTCCTCCACAGGGAGAGTCCTTGTCTCCTTCAGGAGGTTGTCAATAACCTTGATGGCGCTGTTCCTGGCAAATCCAAGCATCACTAAAGCAGATAACGCTTCTTCACGTGCAGTATTGTCGGAAAACGCAATAATTTCACCGGATCCAACGTGTTTTCCTATTTTATCTTTGAGGTCTACAATTATCCTCTGTGCCGTCTTCAATCCTATGCCCTTGACAGCCTTGAGAGTGCTGACATCACCCCCGGTAATTGCCTCGCGAAGATCACCCGGTCTGATTGATGAAAGCATCATCCGGGCAGTGCCGGCGCCGACGCCTGAAACAGTTATCAGCTGCCTGAAAAGATCCCGCTCCTCCTCTGATGCAAAACCGAAGAGCAGATGGGCATCCTCGCGGATGGATTCGTGTATCAGGATCTTGCAGGTAACAGCCTTGTCAAGAGCGGCATAAGTATTCAGTGAGATGTTGATATTGTATCCAATTCCACCGCATTCCACCACCACGAAGGCAGGGTTCAGCCCGGTGACAGTACCGGTAATGTAGTCGATCATATTGCGTGGTCGTAATTTTCGGTTTCCGGAGGCAGCTCGTCTACATGGTCACGGTCGGCATGAATCTCTATCTTCTGGGGCTGAAGCGGGTTGCGTGCCAGTTCCTCGTACATCTGCCTGTTTCGGTAAATATCGCATGCAGCGTAGATAGCCTGGCGCATCGAGTTGCCGGAGGCTTCATTCTTTCCTGTTATGTCAAAGGCAGTACCGTGTACCGGGGAGGTTCTTATCACCGGCAGTCCGGCCGTGAAATTGACCCCGGTATCAAAGGCGAGGGCCTTGAAGGCGCTCATTCCCTGGTCATGGTACATGGCCAGCACCGCGTCAAAACGACTGAAGGCTCCTGAGCCGAAAAATCCGTCTGACGAATAGGGCCCGAAGGCAAGTATCCCCTCCTCATTGGCTTTGGTGATGGCCGGAATGATGATATCATTCTCCTCATTTCCAAGAAGACCACCGTCGCCGGCATGCGGATTGAGGCTCAGTACACCGATACGCGGACCACGGATGGCAAAGTCCTGCAGCAGTGACCGGTTCAGTAACCTCAGTTTGCCCAGCAGATGTCTGATTGTGATAGCGCCCGGTACTTCCCTCAGAGGCAGATGCTCTGTGACGAACCCTATCTTCATGCTCTCACAGATCATGAGCATCAGCACCTCGGGGGAATTGACCTTCGATTTCAGATAGTCAGTATGCCCCGTAAACCGGAACTTGTCTGACTGAATGTTATGCTTATCTATGGGAGCAGTAATCAGCACGTCAATCTTTCCGCCTGTAAGGTCGGCAACAGCACTTTCGAGGGCAGCAAGGGAGGCTTCACCTCCTTCAGGGGTCGATTTTCCAAGCTCGACACGCACCTCATCACCGAGGCAATTTACCAGGTTGACCTTTTTAGGATTAGCCTCTGCTACAGTCTTTATACTATTGAAACTAAAGTTGGTAATATTAAGCACCTTCCGATGGTAAGCCGCTACTTTCGGCGAGCCGTAGACCACCGGAACGCAGAGATCGGTGATGGATGAATCAGTCAGAGCCTTTATTATGATCTCATAGCCGATGCCATTGATGTCACCCTGCGTTATGCCTGCAATTATAGGTTTTCTTTCCATAGTGGTTCCTGTCTGGTGAACAGCAAAGAGGCTGTTCAGGGTGGTAAAGTTAATGAAATTATTGAATGATTTAGCTTTAAAGTATTACCTTTGCTCTCTCCTGTGACAAAGCGCAGGATGCGATATGATGGGTGTTACAGACCATTTATACAGTAAGATTCAGGACAGTATGAGAATCACTGCCCCGGAGGCACTCATCCTGTGGAAAGAGGCTCCCCTGGCTATGCTTATGCACCTTGCCGATGGTGTCCGGCACCGGATGAATCCCGGGAACATGGTCGGCTGGATTATTGACCGCAATGTGAATATAACCAACATATGCTTTTCCCAGTGCCGGTTCTGCAATTTCTGTCGTACATCAAAGAGTGATGATGCCTATGTGACCACCGATGAGGAGTATGACCGCAAGATTGAGGAGTTGCTGGCACTCGGCGGCAATCAGTTGCTGCTTCAGGGCGGCATGAATCCCTCCCTCGGTCTTGATTTCTATACTGATCTCTTCAGAAGACTCAAGCAACGCTGGCCCGGCATTAAGCTTCACGCCCTCGGTCCACCAGAGGTGGCATGGCTTGCACGCGCCGAGAGAAAGAGCTACCGCGACGTGCTCAAGGCATTACATGAAGCAGGCCTCGATTCCCTCCCCGGTGCAGGTGCAGAGATACTGTCAGACAGAGTAAGGAGGATCGTCTCTCCTGCCAAGGCGACCACAGCTGAGTGGCTGGGCGTGATGCGGGAGGCTCACCGGCTGAACCTCCCCACTTCAGCCACCATGATGTTCGGCCATGCTGAGACGGTGGAGGAGAGGATTGAACACCTGGTGCTCCTGCGCCAGTTGCAGGATGCGAAACCGAAAGGCCATGACGGCTTTGTCACATTCATCCCATGGCCATTCATGGACCGCGGAACGAAACTGGCAGACAGGGATGGCATACACAGTAATGTAACTGCATCTGATTACATCAGGATGATTGCCATCAGCCGGATTGTGCTTGATAATATCCCTAACCTGCAGTCTTCAATTCTCACTGTGGGAAGAGAGACTGCAATGATATCACTTCACAGTGGTGCCAATGACCTGGGATCGGTGATGATTGAAGAGAATGTTGTAAGTGCAGCCGGTGACCCGTTCCGTGTTGATCCGGAGATAATGAAGCAGATCATCAGAGATGCCGGCTTCGTCCCGGCAAGAAGGGACCAGAGATATATGCAAGTCGGTGGACCCTGGGAGTGACTTCATTTTCGGAATGTCCGGGATTTACAATCTACTAAGCACTCGGAGGGGTTGGCTGTTCAATTGGTGTGAACGGAAAGTCATCGTTTATCCGATGTGACCGGGATGAGACAGTTTATTCGGGGTGCCAGGAGATGGTCTGGTTTTCAGGTCGGTTTTCTTAGGGTATACATCAGTGCCTCCACCTGGCGAAGCAGTTCCCTCTTCTCCTCCCTGGGGGCATATACGAAGCCTGTGACCACAACGGCACGTGATGTCTCTTCGTCAATGAAGGCATAGGAGATGAACGGGCCCCCCATGAAGCCTCCCTCAAGAGTCCATAAACCTCTCATCTCAATGTAGTCTGTTTCGTTCCGGCGGAATGAGCGACAGCTGACGGGTATCTGTTTCTCAATGACCATGAATGATCCTCCGTCTGGGCCTTTAACCTCTGCAGAAGTGACCTTTTCTGTGAGGTTAGCAAGCTCAATGCAGCCAATGCGCGAGGTCATCCGTTCGGTAACGGAGACTATCACCGACTGTGTTGTTGAGGGAGTCTCGGCTGAGATCATCATGATTGATTCACGGTTAAAATCCGGTTTGTATCCTGAGGGCAGTATCAGCTCCCAGCTTTTATCGCCGGAGATGACAGTGCACCTCTCCTTCCCTGCTGATTTCGTCAGCCATGATGTCAGTCTCTCTCTCTCCGCATCATTGATGCTCTGCCTTATTTTTTCACCGTTCTCCCTGATGCAATCTGCCGTTGACTCTGAATCAGGACCGGTGACCGTGACCACAAGCTGGGTCTCCGCCCATCTGTTCCTTGAAAAAACCACCTCCGGCTCCGTTTTACCGCTCTCTATCTTTACAATAATGATGTTACGGTGGGCAACAAAAATATCACGGAATCCAGCTTGGTTGACCGGCAGTATGGTGAATGCCGGCTCTGGCTGAGGAAGTCCTATAAGTACCGGACTGACCTGCTCCCTTACGGCATCTCCCGGATTGCCGTCCCATAATGCCTTGTCCATTACTACAATAACTTCACCAGTAGTGCCGGTGACGTTGGGAAGAGTCCGGGTCAGGGATGAGTCGCCACAGGAGGCCATGACACTCATTATCAGGATAAAAAAAAGTATAGGGGTTCTCATAATGACCTGTTTTTGAAATAAAAAGCCTGCACTCACATGCAGGCTCATACTAATGATATATTAGTCTTAGACATTTTCTCCGACGTCTTTCTTGGCGTCAGCACCGTCTGTGTCCTTGGCTTTCTTAAACTCCTTCAGCCCCTGTCCTATGCCTTTCATCAGTTCGGGTATCTTGCGACCGCCAAACATTAAAACCACTACCACCAGTATCAGGATAATTTCAAGAGGTCCGATCTTTCCCATTTTTCAGAGTATTTGTTTATGCAAATGTACAAATTCTTTCGTAACCGATGTTTGTCACCGGCGAAATATCATTTTCTGATCAGTTTGAGGATATCATTCCCGTTTGCAAATATCAGAAGTGCAAGTAAAATAATCATTCCTGCAATCTGTGCATATTCCAGGAACTTGTCGCTCGGTTTTCTGCCGGTGACCACTTCAAATATGAGGAACATCACGTGTCCGCCATCAAGTGCAGGAATTGGAAGGATATTCATTACAGCCAGGATAAGTGACAGGAATGCCGTCAGGTTCCAGAAAGACTGCCAGTTCCATTTACCGGGGAAGATGCTTCCGATTGTGATAAACCCGCCCAGTGACTCATAGGCCTTGGTGTCTTTGGAAAATATCAGTTTGAACTGCTTGAGGTAGTCTGAGGTTGTGTTCCATCCCTTTGTAATACCTGCCGGTATGGCCTCGAAAAAGCTGTAGTGCTTTGTACTCAGCTCCAGCACATTCCCTGCTTCACGGAACACACCGAGTATACCGGCTTCAGTGGTTGTTACGGTTATATCCTGCATCTCCTCTCCCCGCCGGATCGACACTGTGACAGGCATTGCCCTGTGTGAGGTCAGGTAAGACTGGAACTCATCATACCACATGAATGGGTTACCGTCAAGGGCAATTATCTCATCGCCGACAGCTATTCCGGCGGCAGCTGCGGGTGACTCGCCGGCAATCTCTGAGACGACAAACGGACCGAATGGTATCCTCGCATCTATTATGTCGGGGTTTTTGAGCAGAATCGGTATGTACTCGCGCTCAATGGGGATGTCAACTATGGCTCCGTCGCGGTTAACGGTTATCACCTTGCGCTCATTAAGGAGAATGTCAGGGACGATTGCATAAAAGTTGTCAACCGGCTCCTCGTCAACGGAAAGAATTTTATCCCCGTTGCGAAGGCCCATAGCATACCCTGTTGAGTCAGTCAGTATTCCGTATTTGACATTCGAGGCGGCTAGGTATGTTTCACCCCAGACGCTAAGCACGCCAACGTAGATGATCAGGGCAAAGATGAAATTAAAGAAAACCCCTCCCAGCATTATCATGAGTCGCTGCCAGGCCTTCTTCGATCTGAACTCATGGGGCTGTGGCGGCTGTTTCATCTGCTCCTTGTCCATAGACTCGTCTATCATTCCGGAGATCTTCACATACCCGCCAAGGGGGATCATTCCGATACCATATTCCGTCTCCCCGAACTTGCGCTTGAAGATTGCCCAGGGCCAGTCGAAAAAGAGATAGAACTTCTCCACCCTTGTCTTGAAGAGACGGGCAAAGAGAAAATGGCCGAATTCGTGTACTATGACCAGAATTGAAAGCGACAGCAGCAGCTGCAATATTTTGATAAGAACAATCATTTTCTATTCGTTTTATTTATGTATTCAGTGGCGAGGCTCCTGCTCCTTGTGTCCGTATCCTCATAGGCATCCATTGATGCTTCGCTGTTAAACAGAGTCTTTCCAAGGACATGCTCTACGGTAGCGGCTATGTCATTGAATCCAATTTTTTCCTGGAGGAAGGCAGCAACGGCTACCTCATTGGCGGCGTTCAGCGCGCATGGCATGTTTCCTCCGCTCTTCAGGGCATTGCGTGCCAGTGGCAGGCAACGGAAGCGGTTCTCATCAGGCTCTTCGAAGGTAAGGGTACCGATCTCTGCAAGTGATGGTCGCGGCAGCCCGGTAATGACCCTTTCGGGATAAGTCAGGGCGTATATAATCGGTAGTCTCATGTCAGGTACTCCAAGCTGGGCCTTAATTGATCCGTCAGTGAACTGTACCATTGAATGGATTATTGACTGCGGATGAACGAGGACGTCGATCTTTCCGGCAGGGGTGCCGAAGAGCCAGTGTGCCTCTATGACCTCGAGCCCCTTGTTCATGAGAGTGGCTGAGTCAATGGTGATCTTGCTCCCCATGCTCCAGTTGGGATGACGAAGTGCTTCCAGCGGGGTGACCTTTGCCAGCCTGTCAGCAGGTGTATTGCGGAAGGGACCTCCGGAAGCGGTGAGTATGATCCTTTCCACCGAACTCCGGGGTTCGCCATTAAGACATTGAATAATTGCCG
>JBFYPM010000012.1:0-8334 GCA_041303295.1 Bacteroidales bacterium | reverse complement strand
GTTTGATACTGTAAGGATCATCAACCTGGTGAATGACGGGAAGGAGAAGCTGACGCCGGCGGATATCAGTTCGCTCAGGGAGCTGTTCAGCCTGTTCATCCATGACCTCTTCGGTCTCAGGGCGGAGGAGTCTGCCGGGAACGACAAGCTGGCGGGCGTACTGACATTGTTGCTTGACATGAGGCAGGAGGCCAAGGCGAGGAAGGAGTGGAGTTTCTCGGACCGCATACGCGACAGGCTGAATGATATCGGTATTACGGTGAAGGACCGGAAAGACGGATATGACTGGGAGATAACGGCGTGACAGTGCTCAGCTACAAATCAGATATAGTAACTATTGGCAGCCTGAGCCTGGGTGGAGACCTCCCGGTACGTCTGCAGAGCATGACCAGCACCGATACTCTTGACACTGCTGCCAGCGTCAGCCAGTGCATACGTATCATCGAGGCCGGCGGTGAACTCGTCAGGCTGACAGCCCAGGGGGTCAGGGAGGCTGAAAACCTGGGCGCAATAAAAAGTGAACTGCGTAAGGCGGGTTTTGACACTCCTCTCTGTGCCGACATTCATTTCAATCCGGCTGCTGCCGAGGTGGCTGCCCGTATTGTTGAAAAGGTGCGTATCAACCCGGGCAACTATGCCGACAAGAGGGCTTCCTTTATCAAACAGGAGCTGTCTGACAACGAATATATGGCAGAGCTGGAACGCATCCGTGGGCGGCTTCTCCCGCTGATACGGATATGTACGGAGTACGGTACTGCCGTGCGTATCGGCGTGAACCACGGCTCGCTCTCTGACCGCATCATGACACGTTACGGAAACACGCCGGAGGGGATGGCAGTATCAGCCATTGAGTTTCTGAAGATCTTTATGGATGAGGGCTTCCGCAATCTTGTGGTCTCAATGAAATCATCCGACACCCGCGTGATGGTTGACTCAAACCGGCTGTTAGTGACGATGATGGCAGAGGAGGGAATGCATTTCCCGGTTCATCTTGGCATCACAGAGGCCGGCGAGGGTGAAGACGGCCGTATCATCTCGGCGGCCGGTATCGGCACCCTGCTCTCGGAGGGTATCGGTGACACCGTGAGAGTCTCGCTCTCGGAGGCACCGGAGAAGGAGATACCGGTTGCAAGGGAGATAATCAGAACTGTTGCAGGTCTGACAGGAAGGGTTAAGGAGCCATGTGCCCCGCTCTCTGACAGGAAGACCGGTGAGCGTTATTATCCGCAGGTTTATACTGACCAGGGAGGCAGCTTCCGGGATGAACATGGAGCGATGCATGATGCTGAGGTGCTGATACTTGAAGCAGATGAGCTGAAACGTTGCGGCCAGTTGCAGACTTACAACACAATCATGAACCCGGTCTTCAGCGAGGATGACCCCGGTATGCTTGCAATCAGGGCAGCATCGTTGCTGGGCAGGTTTTTCATTGCACGGCAGCCTGCCGGGCTCTGCATCTCCAACAGCGGGCTGGTGCAGGGCGAATCGTTGCGCAGGCTGGCGTTCTCCATACTCCAGGCAACCGAGGCCCGTATAACGCGTACACGCTACATATCATGCCCCACTTGCGGCCGTACCAAATTCAACCTTGAGGATGCCGTGCGCAGGGTGAAGGCAGGAACGGCACACCTGACGGGAATGAAGATAGCAGTGATGGGATGCATTGTCAACGGTCCGGGTGAGATGGCCGGATCCGACTATGGCTATGTGGGCGCTGCCGAAGGCAAGGTCCATATATACCGTGGCACCGAGGCTGTCTTCAGGAACATCCCTGAGGCCGGGGCGCTGGCAAAGCTCCTTGAGCTGATTGAGAGTGATCAGGCGAGCCGGTAATCCCGCTACCTGTTGAGAGTGATCAGGCAAGACGGTAATCGAGCTGCCTCTTCTTCAGATCGGCTCTTGCAACCTCCACATTGATCTTGTCACCGAGCATGTAAACCTTGCCCGACTGTCTGCCTTTGATGCTGTAGTTCTCCTCATCGTACTCGAAGTAATCATCCTGCAGCTCCCTGATGGCGATCATCCCCTCACACTGGTTCTCGATGATCTCAACATAGATGCCCCATTCTGTGACACCTGATATGACACCCTCGAACACCTTCCCAATCTTGTCACTCATGAACTCAACCTGTTTGTACTTTATCGAAGCCCTTTCGGCGTCAGTCGCCAGACGCTCCATCTTCGATGAGTACTCGCACATCTTTGAATACTTGTCCTTATCGCGTGCCGGCTGTCCCTCAAGGTATTTGGTCAGGAGGCGGTGAACCATCATATCGGGATACCGCCTGATGGGTGAGGTAAAGTGGGTGTAGTGGCTGAAGGCAAGGCCATAGTGGCCGATGTTGTCCGTAGAATAGACAGCCTTGGCCATGGATCGCAGGGCGAGGGTCTCGATTATATTCTGTTCCTTTTTCCCGGAGACTTCATCCATGAGCTTGTTCATGGCAGCGGGGAGTCCCTTAACATTTGCAGTGTCTATCTGGTAGCCGAACCGCCTGATGAAATAGCTGAATGAGCTCAGCTTCTCAGGATCAGGCTTATCGTGGATGCGGTAGACGAATGTCTTTCCCCCCAGTTTCTTTCCTACATGCTCCGCAACGCGTTTGTTGGCCAGGAGCATAAACTCTTCAATAAGCTGGTTTGATGTGCCGAATTCGCGGAAGTGAATCCCGATGGGTACACCCTTCTCGCTCAGGTTGAACTTGACCTCAAGCCGTTCGAAGGCGAATGATCCGGTTGCAAAGCGACGGCTGCGAAGAGTCTGGGCAAGGCTGTTCAGCGTCATAAGCTGCTCCTTCATCTCACCGTCACCGGTGTCAATGACCTTCTGGGCCTCGGAATAGGAGAAGCGTTTGTCTGACCTGATGATTGTCCGGCCAAACCACTCCTTCACCACGTTCGCCTTGCTGTCGAGCTCGAAGACGGCTGCATAGGTGAGCTTATCCTCATTGGGGTTGAGTGAGCAGATATGGTTGGAAAGCCGTTCCGGCAGCATGGGTATGGTCCGGTCAACAAGATAGACCGAGGTAGCGCGCTCCTGGGCCACCTTTTCAATCAGCGAGCCGGTTTTGACATAATGGGTGACATCGGCAATATGTACGCCTACCTCCATATTCCCGTCAGGAAGACGCCTGAATGAGAGTGCATCGTCAAAGTCCTTGGCGTCTTCGGGGTCAATAGTGAAGGTGGCCACATCGCGGAAGTCGCGCCTTTCAGCAATATCTTCCGGGGTGATCGCAGCCGGTATTTTCTCCGCAGCAGCCTCGACCTCCGGTTCAAACCTGTTGGGAAGGCCGAACTCTGCGAGGATGGCATGCATTTCCGTGTCATTTTCGCCGGGATTGCCGAGGACCTCAATTATCTCGCCCACCGGGTTGCGTGAGCGCTGGTCCCATTCAACGAGTTTTGCCACCGCCTTCTGTCCCTGCGTAGCGCCGTTAAGCTTTGCAAGGGGAATAAAGATATCGAAGGGCATGTTTTTATTGTCAGGCATGAGAAAAGCAAACTGCTTTGTCAGTTCGATTGTGCCCACGAAGGTTGCACGTGACCGTTTGATGATCTCCACCACCTCTCCCTCCGGCCTTTTCCCTTTATGACGGGCATAGAGGAGCACCTTGACCTGGTCGCCGTGGAGGGCAGTATTGAGGTTCCTGGCGGCAACGAAGACATCGTCTTCCGACTCTTCGGAGACAACGAATGCATAGCCGAATTTGGTAAGGTCTATTGTGCCGGTGACATAGCCGCCGACAGACTTCAGAACGTATTTACCGTGGTTTCTCTCCTCGGTGATCCCATCCTTTTTCATCCTGAGCAGCGCATCCGTTAGCGCCCTCTTTTCCTCTTTTTCAGTTATCTGCAGCCTTGCGGCTATCTGTTTGTAGTTTTGTGGCAGTTTGGGGTTTTTGGCCATCGCCTTTGTGATGAGCTCAATTAATTGCTTCTGGTCTATGCCGGAGCTTTTACCCTGAATTTTTCTTGACATTTCAAGCTTGATTTTACTTCTGCAAAGATAGGTTGATATTGGCTATCTTTGAGTTGATTATTAATATATGATATCACTCTCCTCAATACCTTCACATTCGAGTGCAGTGGTTTTCCGCAGGATCAATGATGAATTTCTGCTGATCCCGCTGACTGACGATATTGCTGATATGGATTCACTATACAGGCTGACCGAAACCGGTGCTTTTATATGGGAGCTGATAGACGGCTATGTTGCCATCGGTGATATAACGTCAAAGGTAGCAGAAGAGTTCGATGTAGAGCGTGAAATAGCAGAAAAAGACATTCTTGCTTTTTTTGAGGAGGTTCAGCAATTCCTGCAATTCAAAGAGAGGTGACCGTTGACCTTATCATAGCCGGCAGGAGTATACGCCTGCAGTCGGAGGGTGATAAAACCATCCTGCCCGATGAGCGTTTCAGGGCTTTCATTGATGTTTCGCGGCGGGCGGCTGAGGAGCCAGGGACTGCGGCTGGAGCCGGTGAGCCAGGGCTGACGGTGGAGCCATGGACTACGGACGGGACCGGTGAGCCAGGGCTGACGGATGAAGCTGACCTCAATCTGGCTTTTTCTCCCGTACCGGGGCCTGAGCACCAGCCGGATCTGACTGTGGATATACTGTCTCGCAAGGCGATAATCCCACCGGATGCAATAAGGGTTTTTGATGCACGTCTTATGGAGGAGACTCCCGATGGGCCGCGCGATTCGGGCGAGACATTCTGGGAGGTGATGACCGGCGGGGGCGCGACCTACGCGAGGGTCTGGCTCAGGGATCCCGCCCGAAATCCTGTGATTGTGATGCCCCACGGCAAGATGCACTGGCAGATCTTTGAAGACAGCGAAGGAGAGACGACAGATCCTTTACCCTATCCCGTTGACGGCCTGCTCCTGTTTTTTCTCACCTCCGCCATGGGAGACATTATGATACACGGATCGGGGGTGACCGGCAGAGGCCATGGGTGGATCTTTACAGGCAGGTCCGGCAGCGGCAAGACCACTATTGCAGGGATCTTTGACCGGTCCGGAGACCGGGTGATACATGACGACAGGCTGATATTGAGAAAGGAGGCCGGGGGCTGGGTGATGCACAGCACCCCTGTTTACCGTAATGATGAGCCACGGAGTGCAGTTATTGATCACCTTTGGGGTATCACTCACGGCAGCACTAATGTATCAGTGCCTGTCACCGGTGCCGAGGCGGTTGCATTGGTATTGTCAAACTGCGTTCAGCAGAACTGGGACAGGGAGGCTGCCTTGCGGCTGGCAGCATCGGCAGGTGAGCTGGCGGGGTCAGTAAGGATAAGCAGGCTGGCGTTCAGGCCGGACAATAGTGTCCGCAATTATCTTATAGCAAGAGAATCAGATATTTATGTCACTGCGGCCGATGCAACATCTCTCATCCTTGCAGAGGAGAGGCCTGTGACAATTACCGCCGGCGGATACAGCATGTGGCCGGCAATTAAACCCGGAGACAGGCTGGTTATAGAGCCTCTCCGCGGGCATTCTCCGGTGCAGGGCAATATAGTCGCGCTGCGCCGTGACGGTGGATATGTGGTACACCGCGTAAGGAAGGTTACCGTCAGTGGCAGCCGGCAGTTGTACCAGACACAGGGCGATGCTGTCCTTCGCAGCGACACCCCGGCTGAAATGACAGCAATAGCCGGCATTGTGAAAAAGATCAGCAGGGCCGGCAAAGAGATGGATCCGCCCCCTTGCCGGCTGCCTGCCTTTATAAACTATGCAACCTCACTGCTGGCAGGATACTTCAGAAGGGTGCACTAAATCTCAGTCGGCAGTCTACAGTCGGCAGTCCACAGTCAATGAATTGATTACGGCCGCAGGACCGCCCCGACGCTTCGGTCGGGATCTCCGCTTCGCTCCGACAAGACCGCAGGACCTCAGACTTGAGACCTTCAGATTGGGACCCGCAGGGTCGAACCGAACCGCCGACTGGCGGTGAGCTCGCCGCAGGCAAACCCCGTATCCGCCAGCTGGCGGATCGGGGCCTTCCGACCTTAAGACTTTACGAACTCATTGTCGATTTTCATTTATCATCCCTTTGAGGTACTTTTGCTTTACAGAAAAACGGAAACAACTTGAAGAGATCTGTCAGAGAGGTATTGGCCGAAAGGATACTCGTCCTCGACGGCGCCATGGGCACCATGATACAGCGCCACAGGCTGACCGAGGAGCAGTACCGCGGTATTCAGTTTGCCAAACACCCGAAGTCGCTGAAGGGAAACAACGATCTGCTGTCGGTAACACAGCCGGAGATCATACGTAGCATCCATCTCGATTACCTGAGGGCCGGCGCTGACATCATCAGCACCAACACCTTCAATGCCAACAGAATCTCCATGGCCGACTATGGTATGGAGCCGCTTGTTCATGATATGAATGTTGCTGCTGCGAAGCTGGCGTGTGAAGCAGTTGATGCATATAGGGCAGAGACCGGCCGCGAGGTATGGGTGGCAGGATCGGTAGGTCCCACCAACCGCACCGCCTCGATGTCGCCTGATGTAAGCGACCCCGGAGCACGGACCGTCACCTTCATTGATCTGGCTGAGGCTTATGGCGAACAGGTACGCGGACTGATAGATGGCGGGGCTGATATTCTTCTTGTTGAGACGGTCTTTGACGGTCTGAACGCCAAGGCAGCGCTATTTGCAATAAGCGGGGTTCTTGAGGAGAAGGGCATTGATCTGCCTGTGATGGTCTCGGGGACGATCACCGATGCGAGCGGACGCACGCTCACAGGCCAGACCCTCGAGGCCTTCATCATCACGATGGCACATTACCCGCTCCTCAGCATAGGGCTGAACTGTGCCCTGGGGGCGGAGCAGCTCAGACCATTCATAGAGGAGCTATCGGCAAAGGCGCCCTTCTTTGTCTCGGCGCATCCCAACGCCGGCCTTCCCAACCAGTTTGCCGAGTATGACCAGTCGGCCGACTATATGGGCAATATCATAAATACTTTCCTGCAGAACGGTTGGGTGAACATCATCGGCGGATGCTGCGGCACAACACCTGACCATATAAAAGTCATAGCATCACTGGCTGCGGGCCGGGTGCCAAGAGCGCTGCCTGAGAGAAAGCATATCACGGCGCTGGCAGGACTGGAGCCATTGGTGCTCAGGCCTGACACAAACTTCGTCAACATAGGCGAGCGCACCAATGTAGCCGGCTCAATCAAGTTCGCGAGGCTGATACGTGATGGCAACTTCGCGGCTGCGCTTGACGTGGCGCGCGACCAGGTGGAGGGCGGAGCACAGGTGATAGATATATGCATGGACGACGCCATGATCGACGGCGCCGCTGCAATGACCCGGTTCGTCAACCTGCTGATGAGCGAGCCTGACATAGCAAAGCTGCCCATTATGGTCGATTCGTCGAAGTGGGAGGTGCTGGAGGCAGGGCTCAGATGCATACAGGGTAAGCCGGTGGTGAACTCTATAAGCCTCAAGGAGGGAGAGGAGGATTTCCTTAAGAAGGCGCGACTCGTACGCCGGTACGGGGCAGCAGCCGTGGTCATGCTCTTCGATGAGCGCGGGCAGGCTGACACGCTGGAGAGACGAAAGGAGGTGGCCGACCGCTCTTACAGGCTTCTGACGGAAAAAGCCGGATTCCCGCCTGAAGATATCATCATTGATCCAAACATCCTGGCTATAGCTACGGGCATTGAGGAACATAATAACTATGCTGTTGATTACATTAAGTCAACGGAATATATCAAGGCAAACCTCCCGTTTGCCAGGGTGAGCGGTGGGGTGAGCAACCTCTCCTTCTCATTCCGCGGCAATGACCCTGTCAGGGAGGCGATGCATGCGGTCTTCCTATATCATGCAATCAGGTCCGGAATGGATATGGGCATCGTCAATCCCGGCCTGCTGAAGGTCTATACATCCATTGAGCCTGACCTTCTCCGCCTGACGGAGGACGTGGTGCTTAACCGCAGGAAGGACGCCACTGACAGGCTGCTACAATACGCATCAGGTATCAAGGGCGGGAAACAGGAGGAGAGCACAAAGCATCTTGAGTGGCGTGACGCCGATGTTGTCAGCCGTATAAAACATGCCCTGGTGAACGGGATCGACACCTTTATCGAGGATGATGTGGAGGAGGCGCGGCCTCAGTATGACAGGGCCCTGAGGGTAATAGAGGGACCGCTGATGGACGGCATGAACGAGGTGGGCGACCTGTTCGGGTCAGGACGCATGTTCCTGCCGCAGGTGGTGAAAAGCGCCAGGGTGATGAAGAAAGCCGTGGCACGCCTTACACCTTTTATTGAGGCTGAGATGAAGACAGGCGAGGCATCATCGGCAGGCAAGGTGCTG
>JBFYPM010000011.1:0-18194 GCA_041303295.1 Bacteroidales bacterium | reverse complement strand
ATCGATTATACTGAGCTGGTTGTCAGGAAAGTGAACCGCCAGGAAGAAGTTATACTCCTCATCTCCCTTATGTGCCGGGTTCTTATCCTTCTTTTCCTTCCCGACAAGTGCAGCTGCGGCTGTCCGGTGATGGCCGTCGGCCACGTAAATGTAAGGTACCTTCTCAGAAAAAATCTTCTCAATGGAGGCATTCGTCTTTAGATCCCACACTACCCAGAAATGATGACCAATGCCGTCTTCAGCAACGAAATCATACTCCGGCTTCTCTTTTTTTACTATTCGCTCAACAATTTTATCAAGTTCCCGGACAGCAGGATAGGCAAAAAAAACGGGTTCAATGTTGGCATTATTGACTCGTACGTGTATCATCCGGTCCTCCTCCTTGTCGGGGCGTGTAAGCTCATGCTTCTTAATCACCCCTGACAGGTAGTCACTCACTGATGCAGCGCCAACTATTCCGTACTGAGTACGGCCTTGCATTGTCTGGGCATAGATGTAAAAGTGTGGTTCACTGTCCTGAACCAGCCATCCTCTCTTTTGCCATTCGGTAAAGTTCTCCACAGCCTTGTGGTAGACATCTTCAGAATGCACGTCTGTTCCTTCCGGCAGGTCTATCTCTGATTTGGTAATATGAAGCAACGACTTTTCTTTGCCTTGTGCCATCAGGGCGGCTTCTTCGGAATTCATTACATCATAGGGCAGACAGGCGATCTCCGACGCCATACCGGCCGGCGGTCTCACTCCCCGGAAAGGTTTAACAACAGCCATATTGAAATAATCTGATTTCTATTTGGGTTTGTTTACTCTGAAGGTTTCGTCACCTGTTGCAAAGAAAGCAACAATCTGCCTGGCTGCAGCCACTCCTGCGTTTATATTTGCCTCTTCTGTCTGGGCTCCCATCTTCTTAGGTGTGAAGAAAAAGCGTCCGGGGAATCTGGCAGCAAAAACATCCGCATTGTCCGGGGCGATATCTGAAAGGTACTTCATATCACTCCTCTTTTCCATTATCTCAACAACTGAGGATTCATTGATGACCTCCTTACGGGCGGTATTCACCAGCACGGCTCCCTGCGGCATGAGTGAGAGCAGTTTTTCCCCGATGGAGTTCTTTGTCTTGTCGTTAGCCGGAATGTGCAGGGATATATACTGGCAGGCGGAATAGAGCTCTTCCAGCGTATCAACTGGCGTCACCCCGGCCTCCAGTATTACTTTACCGTCAACGAACGGATCAAAGGCATAGCACTTCATACCAAAACCTGCAGCAATCCGCGCCATGCATTTCCCTACGTTACCAAAGGCGTGGAGGCCAAGACTCTTTCCGGAAAGCTCTGATCCTGTCTTGCCGTCAAATCCTCCGCGGGCTGAATAAACCATCATGCCAAATGCCAGTTCAGCAACGGCGTTGGAGTTCTGTCCGGGTGTATTCATTGCCACAACGTTGCGTGCAGTGCATGCATCGAGATCAAGGTTGTCATAGCCTGCACCGGCTCTTACTACTATCCTGACCTTCGGTGCTGCAGCAATCACGGCGGCATCAATGATATCTGAACGGACTATCATGGCATCAGCATCTGTTGCTGCAGTGTGTAGCTCCAGCGGAGTCTTGTACTTCTCGAGCAGGGCCAGTGTATGCCCACCTTTCTCAACCACCTCGCGTATCTGGGTGATGGCTACTGGTGCAAACGGTTTGTCAGTGGCTACAAGAATTTTCATTGTCTCTTCTTTTAATATTTATTCGAAAACTCCTTCATGCAATCAACCAATGCCATTACGCTTTCCAATGGCAAAGCGTTGTAGAGAGAGGCACGGAAACCGCCTACAGAGCGATGTCCTTCAATACCTATCATGCCCTTTGACTTGGCAAATACGGCGAACTCCTTCTCAAGCTCAGTATAGCTGTCAGCCATGACGAAGCATACATTCATTAGAGACCTGTCTTCATGATCAGGTACGGTGGCTTTGAAAAGCTTGTTGTTTTCAATCTCGTCGTATAGGAGGGCGGCTTTCTCTATGTTGATCTTATGCATTGCCCCTACACCACCCTTCTGCTTAAGCCACTCCAGGGTCTTAAGAGCTGCAAACACCGGAAGCACAGGAGGTGTATTGAACATTGACTCCTTTTCGATGTGAGTCTTGTAGTTAAGCATCGTCGGGATAGGCCGGGTGACTTTACCGAGGACATCGTCCTTGATAATGACGAAGGTGACACCGGCAGGTGCAAGGTTCTTCTGAGCTCCACCGTAGATGATCGCATATTTGGAGACATCAATAGGACGGCTGAAGATATCAGATGACATGTCTGCCACTACCGGGATGGCGATATCAGGATCCTTCTTCCATTGAGTGCCGAAGATGGTGTTGTTGGTGGTGATGTGAAAATAGTCAGCATCAGCAGGAACGACATAGTCCTTCGGGATGTAGTTGAAGTTACGGTCCTTTGAGGAAGCCACCTCAACCACTTCACCGAACATTTTAGCCTCTTTCAGGGCTTTGCCTGCCCACTCGCCAGTGTTGATATAAGCTGCCTTCTTCTCAAGCATGTTCATCGGAACCATGGCAAACTGGAGGCTTGCGCCTCCACCTATGAAGATTACTGAATATCCGGCCGGGACTTCAAGAAGCTCCTTCACGTGTGCGACAGCACTATCCATAACAGCGACAAACTCCTTACTGCGATGAGAGACCTCCATGATTGAGAGGCCTGTTCCTTCGAAATCCCTGATTGCTTCAATCACCTTTTCATTTGTATACTGAGGCATGATTGAAGGCCCTGCGTAAAAATTGTGCTTTTTCATGATTTAAAAGTTTATTTTGTTTAGTTTGTTTCCGTCATTGCCATCTCCCGCGGGAGCCGGCCTCTCCAAATCATGCGGTTCTGTCAGCATGGGCACCAGCCTTCCGTTCCGCAGTACAGGTATAACATCAGTCATATCAAATGTATGACAATATTCCAGACAGTCATCCAGCCCTTTGTCTCTCAGTCTGGATCTCTGAGCGGCCTTCTCAATATAGCCCGGCAGATTTGCCCTTGCAGCCATCCACAGATCGGTTGCAGCATGTACCGAGTCGCAGACAGTGGTGAACCGGCCGCCTGCGAGCAGCCGATCAGCTATGGCTCCGGCACAGACAGCATCCTCAAGGCTGAAACGGGTTTTCCACCCGGCACAGACAATCACCACTTTGCGGTCCTGTTGCTCCAGCCACATGCACAGCGAAGTGAAATTGAGGTATGAGCCTATGACCACATCATGACACTCTGAGGCCCGTTTCATTATTCCTGTACCATTTGTTGTGCTTTAAGCCACGGTTCTCCCCCTGACCTTCTCAGCAGTGAAATTAAAAGGTGAGTTCCCGAAGTCAGCAAAGTCAAGTACAAAACCGTCGCGCTCGGCTGCGAGGAGATAACCCCTTGCCTTCATCTCCCTGGCTTCCTCCACGGTTGCAACAGGAATAATCTCACTGACTCCGTTGGCAAAAGCAGTGCAGATGGAGCTTGTGGCTCGCAGGACGTCAACGACGACGACGACAGCATCACTGTCAGCGTGCGCATCGAAAATCGCGGGAGTAAAACATATTTCAAGGCCCCTTTGTGTCATCACACGGACTATTATAAGCTGAGGATTACTGCTTATAGAAAGGGAGTGCAACAACCTTAGCCTTAAGGTCTCTGCCCCTGATACGTATAAAAATTTCAGTATCTGTTTTCCAGAATCCCCTGGCCAGGTACGCCATGCCAATGCCCTGTTTCAGAATTGGCGACATGGTGCCTGAAGTGACCTCCCCTATTACATTTCCGGCCCCATCCGCAACCTCATAATGCTGTCTGGGGATGCCCTTGTCAATCATCACGAAGCCTTTCAGTCGTCTCTCCGTTCCTTCCTCCTTGTGTTTGAGAAGCAGATCCCTGTCAATGAAGTCTTTGCCGGGCACAAACTTCGTAATCCAGCCCAGACCGGCTTCAATCGGGGATGTTGTGTCATTGATGTCATTGCCGTAGAGACAGAACCCCATCTCAAGACGAAGGGTATCCCTTGCGCCAAGACCTACCGGCCTGATTCCATACTCCTCTCCTGCCCTGAAGACCTCCTCCCACAGACGTGGTGCGTCTTCGTTCCTGACATATATCTCGCAGCCTCCGGAACCTGTGTAACCGGTTGTGGAAAATATAACGTTTTCTATTCCGGCAAATTTAAGCACCTTGAAGGTGTAGTATTCCATCTCTGTAACCGGCTCATCGGTAAGCTTCTGCATGGCTTTAAGGGCCAGAGGTCCCTGCACTGCCAGCTGTGCGGTCCATTCAGATGCATTATGCATTGCCTTCCCCGGCCCGGTCTCAATTCCGAAACGGGCAGCATGCTTCACGCACCACTCCCAATCCTTTTCTATGTTTGCCGCATTGACCACAAGAAGGTACTTTTCGGCTGTCAGGCGGTAAACAAGGAGATCATCAACAATACCCCCCTTTCCGTTAGGGAAGCATGTATACTGTACCTTGCCGTCGGTAAGCACTGAGACATCATTGGTTGTTATGTGCTGGAGAAAATCGAGGGCACGCGGACCGTTGACCCAGAATTCACCCATATGTGAAACATCAAAAACACCCACCTTCTCTCGCACTGTGATGTGCTCTTCAGTTATGCCAGCATACTCAACCGGCATGTTATAACCGGCAAAAGGAATGATTCTGGCTCCCATGGCCTGATGGTACTTAAGAAACGGAGTATTTTTCATTTTGAAAAGTTTTGGATCAAAAGCAAAAGTAGGATTTTTCGGCTGATAAAAACCTGCGATAAATCATTTTTGACTGACCCTTTCAGACATAAGTCATAGTCTGATAGACTCAATATTTCTATATTTGTACCCGTAATCAAATCCGAGCAGATGGAATATATAGCATTCAACCCGGAGTATTTGGTGAATATCACCGGTGGAGACACGGCCACAATGGAAGAGATTGCCGGTATATTCACCGGTCAGATCCCGGAATTCGTTACAGAGATGAAGACCCTCTTCGCGGAAGGCCGTTATTATGATCTTGGGCTCCTGGCACACAAGGCGAAGGGTTCAGTGACTGTAATGGGGATGGAGGCCACTTCCAAAATGCTCAAGGAGTTCGAACTTCTCGCCAAAACCGGTGACCAGAAGGAACGTTATGCAGGTTTTATTGCAAATTTCGAAGAAGACGCCAACAGGGTAATAACTGAGATAAATGATTATCTCAGCAAAAACAGGTGATCTGAAATGGTTAATTCAGAAAGGCTAGACGGGGTTGAGATAATAAGCTTCAACACAGACAGGATAAATGCCCTTAATGTTGACGCCATCAGGCCTGCCATCATTAAGATGTTTGATGTCCCATACACCAGGGTCGTCATTGACCTTGACGGGATAAACATGCTTGACAGCACGGCTTTTGCCATGATTCTACATTTTCTGCGGGTTGCAAGGTCAAATTACTGTACCTTTCGTTTATGCGGACTTACCCCCCGTGCCAGGGAACTGTTTGAGCTTCTCCAGCTTCACAAGTCCCTTGACATCTATCCAGACCGTGCCAGCTGCGTAGAGAGTTACAGCCACAGCGGACCCTCCTAGACGTTTATCATCACCAGCCCGCCATAATGACATATGCCATATAATATAGGGCATCACCCTTCGTTATAATACATTCAGATACTGTGATACAAGTTCAACAAACTCCTGAGGGATGAATGAGAAGATCCTTAATACCCTGATGCATCTTTTTGCCATCATTGCACCTGCACAGGGCAATGAATCAGACAGACGCAGGGTTGTTGAAGCATTTCTCAGGCCACAGCTTAACCAGGAGGGTGTTGATGCCTATCTGAGGATCTTTGATACCTATTACAACGAAGCCCAGCTGAGACTGAAAAAAGGCAATGAAGCCCGCAGGAATGCAGCCATCTCGGTACGAATCATCAAGATATGTTTTGATATCGGGGCCCAGCTCACTTTAAACCAGAAGATCATAGTGCTGGTACAGCTCCTTGAATATTGCCGGTCTGACGGATCTGGAGTGAGCAGTACTGAGCTCGAATTCATCATCACTGCTGCAGAGGGCTTCAATGTAAACCCGGACGACTATCAGCTTATACAGCAGTTTGTATTGTCGAAACGGTCGGAGGTTCCTGAATCATCACAGGTGCTTGTCATCGACAGCGACCGTAAAAGCCGTTATGATAAGACGCATCACATCGTCAATGACACATTCAGGGGCCAGGTCAGAGTGCTGAACCTGCTGCAGGCAGATATGCTCTTCGTCAGGTCATTCGGCACAGGCGAGCTACTCCTGAGCGGCCAGCTGAGGCATGAAGACAAGGTCTATCTCTTTGAACGCGGCGCCTCTCTGAAGTTCATGAGCAGCAAGCCAATATACTACTCCGAGGTGATACGGCAGTTCCTTGATGAGAGTGTTCTGGCCTCAAGGGTCGTCTATGAAGTAAAAGATCTTGAATACAAGTTCAAGGGAGGACAGGTGGGGCTGCACCGCATGAGCTTCGCCGAAGAATCAGGCAGGCTGGTTGGTATAATGGGAGCCTCAGGCGCCGGGAAATCAACACTGCTGAGCGTGCTGAACGGCACAAACAGACCCGACAGAGGTGAGGTACTGATCAACAAAATCAACATTCACAACGAGGCCGATAAGGTCAAGGGTCTAATCGGATACGTATCACAGGATGACCTGCTGATAGAGGAACTGACGGTCTTTGAGAACCTGTTCTATAATGCAAAGCTGTGCTTCGGCAACCTGAGAGATGAGGAGATCACCATCAGGGTTGAGAATGTACTGCACAGCCTCGGGCTTTATGATATCAAAGACATGAAGGTGGGAACTCCTCTCAACAAGAAGATATCAGGAGGGCAACGTAAAAGACTGAACATCTCCCTGGAGCTGATAAGGGAACCATCTATACTCTTCCTTGATGAACCTACCTCAGGACTGTCATCACTCGACTCGGAGAATATTCTTGACCTTCTCAACGACCTCAAGCTTAAGGGCAAGCTGATCTTTGTGGTGATACACCAGCCCTCCTCGGATATTTTCAAAATGTTTGACAGGTTAATCTTCCTTGACACAGGAGGATACATGATCTACTACGGGATACCGGTGGGGTCAATCGGATATTTCAAGGACAGGATGCAGCTTCCCAAATACAATGACAGCGAATGCCATTCCTGCGGAAATGTGAACCCAGAACAGATATTCAGTATCGTGGAGTCAAAGGTGCTGGATGAATTCGGGCGGCCGACTTCCATCCGCAAGGTATCCCCGGCTGAATGGAGCGTCTTCTACAACTCCCGTAAAGAGGAGACTCCCCCGCACCCTGGACCTGGCAATGGTATCCCGGAGATAACCCTGAAGACACCCGGTAAACTGAAACAGTTTCTTGTATTCGTCACTCGTGACATCCTCGCCAAGCTTTCAGACAAGCAGTATCTTGCCATAACCCTGCTCGAGGCACCGGTGCTGGCTCTCTTTCTTGCATATATAATTCGCTACTTTGATGAGAGCATCAGCATTCCTTCCTACACGCTCCTCCAGAACAGCAACCTGCCGGTATATATCTTCATGTCAGTCATTGTGGCTATATTCATGGGGCTGACGGTCAGTGCAGAAGAGATTATAAAGGATAGAAAAATACTCCGGCGAGAAGCCTTCCTCAACCTGAGCTGGAACAGCTACCTGCTTTCAAAAATAGGAGTGCAGTTTCTAATCTCTGCCGTCCAGGCTGCCACCTTTGTTGCAGTGGGCAACTCTATCTTCGGAATAAGGGGTATGTGGTTCGAATACTGGCTGGTACTATTCAGCTGCTGGGCCACCTCCAATATGATGGGACTGCTTATCTCCGACAGCTTTAAGACCGTTGTCACGATATATATTCTGATCCCCTTCCTGGTAATACCACAGATAATACTGAGCGGCATCATTGTCAAGTATGACAAGCTCAATCCAAACATTTCCTCACCGGTATCCATTCCTGTGTACGGCGAGATCATTGCAGCCCGCTGGGGTTATGAGGCGCTGGCGGTGGACCAGTTCATGAATAACAGGTTTGAGAAACAGTTCTACCAGTTTGACAAGGTCATAAGCATTGCCAAATTCAAAAAGGATATCTGGTATAACGAGATGAAGAGTATTCTATCGCGCCTCGAAAGCAATATTGACAGGGAGAGGATAACTGACGGCGACAGGCGTGACATGACCCTTATACGACATGAAATTGAAGAGGAACTCGGATACACTCCCGCGATTGACTTTAATATTAATATGATTGACCCCGGAATAATCTCCCAGGAGACCATCGGGGAAGCCCGTGACTATATAGAGCGGGTACGGAGATATTATATCGAAGTGTCAAAGAATGCTGTTGAAGCACGTGACCAGACCATCATGGCCTTCGAAGCTGCCGACAGGGAGGGCTTTATCCGGATGAAAAAGCAGTATACAAATGAATCACTGGAGGAGTTCGTCAGGAATGATAATGAGAAGAACAAGATCAAAAGATACAAGGAGAGGCTGTACCAGAACTATGACCAGATCTTTTTTGACCCGGTCAACCCTCTTGTCAAGGCGCACTTCTATGCTCCGCGAAAACAGCTCTTCGGCTTCTACGCCAGCACTCTGGCGGTGAACACCATGGTGATCTGGTTCATGACAATCGTTTTATACATATTATTGTATTTCAGGGTCTTGCACAGGATACTCGAATCTTCGCACAAGGCCAGGATGGTGATGAAGTACAAACGTGGCATCTGAGCTTTTGACGGAATGTATGCAAATAACAGAGGGTGCCCCCATACGGCGGACACCCTCTGCTGATTCATAAACCGATCTCTTTGCTACAGGCAAGGGATCATTCTACTATTTCAATCATTTTAAACGGGACTTTAATAATGGAGTCATAATCCTCACCCGCCTCCAGCATATCCTCGTCATCCTCTTCATAGAACCAGTTTATCTCCACGTCGTGCTTCGACCTGTGGATGGCCTCAAGGCGTTTAAAGACGTCCAGAATGCACTTCGAGGAGCTGGTATTGAAATACTCCAGCCTGATATTAACCACTGTCTTGTCAAGGGGTACCTGCATATAGGAATCCAGCCATTCATTCAGCGGCTTATAAAACTCAACTGAATTCTCAGGAATGGATCTGCCTTTAATCTCAAATACTCCATCCCTGGTGTCAAATTTTATTGACGGTGTTTTGGGTGTTCCTTCAATGATGATCGGTTCCATAGTTATCTGTTTTTTGTTAATTGTCTTATGCCGGAGCTACTACTGCACTGAGTCGGAAAGCAGTATTCAGGTCGTCGTATCGTTTAAACCTGAAATCAATTCTGTGGCCGGTCTTTCTTGCAATATCAAGCAATCCCAGGCCACCGAGCCCCTTCGCCGTAATCTCCTGGTGATTAAGGATGTCCTTGTAATGTTCCTTGATCTCCTCGGGCGTAGAGCGGTTTATCCTCGTCAGTTTCTCCTCAAGCTCTCTAACTCGTACAGCTGCCACAAAATTGCATGTTGTGATCCTGTATCCCTTCCCAAGTTTCTCCAGTACCACCAGCCCGAACCTGTCAGGTCTGGATGCATGGTAACCTCTTGGGATATTGTCGGCATGGTGGTAAAGATTCTGAAGGCTCTCCACCAACACGTTGTAAACCTTTTTTCTGAGTCTTGGGGTTTCACGCGTTCTGAAGAGCTTACCCTCCACCATGTCAAGAGCTTTATTGATAACCTCTGAGTCAACATTTCCTTTAAAATAAAGGACCGCTCCCCTGATATCAAGGTCACTCACAAGATTTTCAAGATCAAAGCTCATCGGGCTTCTGTGCAAGTATCCAAAGCTAAAACAAGTAACAAAAATAGAGGTTTGTTGTTAATAGGCAACATACTGATATTATTATTTTAACTATGACAGGCTTTTTTTGACCAAGGTTGCATGATGAACGGCAAATACCGGATTAATGTACATCTGAGGTATTCTTTTTCCTGCTTCCGCCGTATAGTTCATAGCCCAGGAAGCGGCACTCGATATCGCCGTTGAGAAGGTCATATTTACGGAACGGTTTCAATGCCACCAACTTGACGTTTTCCTGATCACCTGAGAGGATCCATGCAGTATAACCCATATAATGATGTTTCAGAACTGATCCTATGGCTCCGTAAAACTCCTTCATGTCAGGTGTTCCGATGCGGTGACCATATGGTGGGTTGATGATCAGCGTCCCCACCTCTGCCGGAGGCGGAGTATTGAAAAAATCGCGTTCAGCAATCTCAACCGTTTCAGACAGTCCTGCCTCTCTCAGATTGACAACTGCCGTGGCACACGCCTCAGGGGATATGTCTCCGCCATAGATTCTCACAGGAGACCTCCTCTCCTTCTTCTCCGCCTCAAATTTCACTGACCTGAAGAGTGCCGGATCATAGTCTTTCCATTTCATGAATCCGAAACCCTTCCGGAATTTACCGGGTGCAATGTTGCGGGCTATCAGTCCCGCTTCAGCAACAATAGTCCCGGAGCCGCACATTCCGTCAACCAGTGGAGTCTCCGCCCGCCATCCGGAAAGAGCTATCATGCCTGCTGCCAGGACTTCGCTCAGGGGGGCCTCTGACTGGCCGCGGCGGTAGCCTCTTTTATACAGTGGTGTCACCGTGGAGTCAAGGGAGAGAGTGACTTTTTCATTACTTATATGAAGATTCACCAGCAGGTCAGGCGACTTCTGGTCTACCGAGGGCCTCTTCAGTGTTAGCCTTCGGAAGAAATCGGCGATGGCATCCTTCACCACCAGTGCAGCGTAGCCTGAGTGGGTGAAATGGCTGGAGTTGACTACAGCCGTCACAGCATAAGTCTTGTCCGGATCCAGGTAATGGTCCCAGTCAACTGACACAGCACCGTTATACAGATCTTTCTGAGATGAAATATTAAAAGAGGCTACAGGCACCAGGACAGACAAAGCAAGCCGGCTCCTGTGGTTGACAGTATAGAGAAGCGACTTGGGCCCCTCAAAGGCCACAGCCCTGTTAAGGATTGTAACACCGCCGGCACCCATCTCCCTGAGCTCGGCAGCCAGCACCTCCTCAAGACCAAAGAGGGTCTTAGCCAGCAGTTTCATTTCAGCTCCTTCCTGTAACCGAGCAGCCGTTCGTACGTCGCCGTGTCAGTAAGGATAGACAGTGCCCGGGTGATTGCATAGTCATCCTGATTGACAACCATGTAATACTCATTCATGTCCCACAGGTCGCGTGCCACAAGCCCTTTCATCACCCTCTTCATCTCGGGTGCGGAAACATCATACTGCGCCTGGTCAAACTTTACCTTGTTCTTCTCCCCTGCTGCCTTCAGCGCTTCAAGGGTCTCATCATTAAAAGTGAACTCATTGCTGAAACGCTCAAATGACTTGTACTTGCGCGTCAGATCCTTACGGTTGCCGTCAGTGTACGCAACAATGAAACTGGTCAACGTGGATGTCCTGATAAGATCACGATAATAGTCTGAGTAGTAAGTTGTATCAAAGGGGATAAAGACATCCGGGGTGATGCCACCGCCACCATAGACAACTCTTTTATTGGTGATTGTATTGGCCCTGAGGGAATCGGGAAGGTTAATACTGTCCGGATGGATCAGTTCTCCGTTGAAATACCTGCTGTAGTATGTCTGGAAATACTTGTCAAACCCTTCGTTGTATGGAGTCTGTATTGAGCGTCCGGAGGGAGTAAAATAGCGTGCTATCGTAAGCCTAATCTCTGATCCGTCAGGCAATCGGAAACCATTCTGGACCAGTCCCTTGCCAAAACTCCTGCGGCCTATCACCACTCCCCTGTCCCAGTCCTGCACTGCTCCCGCAAGAATCTCACTTGCTGAGGCTGACCCTTCGTCAATAAGAACGGCTATCCTTGCCCTTGTCAGGGTCCCTGATGGTGATGACCTGTAATCCTGCCTCGAGGTATGGAGGCCTTCTATATATACTATCAGCTCCTCGGCAGGCAGGAGCTCATCAGCGATCTGCACCGCAGGTATCATATAGCCTCCGGAGTTGCCCCGAAGGTCAATAATCAGGTTTTCCATCCTCTGAAGCTGCAGCCTCTCTACAGCCTCTTCAAATTCCACGGCAGTCTGTTCAGAGAACCGGCTCAGCTTTATATAACCCACGCCATCGGAGATCATATATGCAGCATCGAGACTGGTGACCGGAATCTTGTCACGGGTGATGTTGAACTCAAGCAGTTCATCTTCTCCCTTTCTGAAGATACTGACCATGACCTGTGTGTCTTTGGGGCCTCTCAGCCTCTTCTGAACACCGGTGGTTGAGATAGCTATACCAGTCACCTTCTCTTCATTGATGAATATGATGCGGTCACCGGCCAGAATGCCAACCTTCTCAGAAGGCCCTCCCGGAGTGGGTGATATAATAATAATTGTATCATTGAGCAGGTTGAACTGAATACCTACCCCCTCAAAGTTTCCCTGCAGCGGCTCATTCTCCTCCTGCACATCCTTGGCAGGAATATAAACCGAATGCGGATCAAGGTTACGCAACGTTGTGATTATCATCTGTTCGGTAATTGATGATATATCAACGCTGTCAACATATATGGCCTCCAGCAGGGCAAGGGTCTTGCCTATTTTGAATGTCTCCTGTGTCAGTCCCTGTGACATGACCCTTAAGGCCGGAACAAATGCAAGAACCGTTAGAATGAATATAAATCTCTTTACCATTTCTGTGTCTCCTGATACTTAATTAATGTACCTTATTCCCATTCAATCGTTGAGGGTGGTTTGGAACTGATGTCATATACTACCCTGTTGATACCCTTCACCCTGTTTATGATCTGATTTGATATCTCTGCCAGAAATTCATGGGGAAGATGACTCCAGTCGGCCGTCATGCCGTCAGTAGAGGTCACTGCCCTGAGGACCACTGCATTCTCATAAGTTCTCTCATCACCCATTACACCAACAGACTGCACGGGAAGGAGAATGACAGCAGCCTGCCATACCTTATCATAATGCCCGCTCTTTTTCAGTCCCGAGATGAATATCTCATCCGCGTCACGAAGTGTCTCCAGTTTTTGCGCAGTGACTTCGCCAAGTATCCTGATGGCCAGTCCGGGACCCGGGAAGGGATGCCTGTTAAGTATCTCGTCAGGCATGTTAAGGGCCCGTCCTACTCTGCGCACCTCATCTTTAAAGAGCAGACGGAGGGGTTCAACCACCTTGAGATGCATCTTATCAGGCAGTCCGCCCACGTTATGGTGAGATTTGATTGTTGCCGAGGGGCCGTTTACCGAGACAGACTCGATGACATCAGGATAGATAGTACCCTGTGCCAGCCACTTGACGTTCTGCACCCTATGTGCCTCGCGGTCAAACACCTCTATAAATACCCGGCCTATTATCTTGCGCTTCTTTTCCGGGTCATTCACTCCTGCAAGCCCTCCCACAAAGGAAGCCGAAGCATCGACACCCAGAACGTTCAGGCCCATCCTTTTGTATGCGTCCAGAACAGACTGATACTCATTCTTCCTAAGCAGGCCGTTATCGACGAAGATGGATGTCAGTTGCGGGCCGATAGCCCTGTCAAGCAATATTGCAGCCACAGATGAGTCAACCCCGCCCGAGAGGCCCAGCACAACCCTGTCGTCACCGATCTGTTCCCTGAGTGACCGCACTGTCATATCGACGAAGGACTCCGGGGTCCATTCGGCGTGACATCCGCAGATACCCCTGACAAAATTACCAAGGATCTTTAATCCTTCCGTAGTGTGGTATACCTCCGGATGAAACTGGATACCCCAGCTCATTTCCGTCTCTATCCTGAATGCCGCTACCCTTACATCCTCCGTTGACCCGGTGATAGTGTACCCGTCAGGGATACGTGCTATTGTGTCGCCGTGCGACATCCATACCTGTGTTCCGGGCATTACCCCTGCAAAGAGTGCGTCATCGGTATCAACTTCTACCAGCTTTGCCCGACCGTATTCACGTGTGTTTGAAGGCAACACCTCCCCGCCATAATTATGGGTCAGGTGCTGTGCCCCATAACATACGCCCAGCAGTGGCAGTCTGCCCTTGATGGCTGCAAGGTCGGGAAATGGTGCCCCGGCGTCACGCACTGAGAATGGACTGCCGGAGAGGATGACACCCTTCACCGTCTCGTCCGGAGCCGGGAAATTGTTGAATGGATATATTTCACAATAGACGTTTAGTTCTCTGACACGCCTGGCTATTAGCTGCGTATACTGAGACCCGAAATCAAGGATCAGAATCTTTTCCTGCACGAGGGGATAATTAAAAGTTAAAGTACGGTTCAAAGATAATCATTCTGCGGCACCGACAGCATCAGCCTATCTCATAAGTAGCGCCTTCAATGGCGGCTTCCGTTGCCGGGAATACCTGGCGGGCCTCTTCCTCAAGTATCTCCGGCGTTTTATAGCGGGCAGAGAAATGGCCCAGGATCAGTCTTCCTGCTCCGGCGTCAAGGGCCACGGTACCTGCATGCCTGGCTGTGGAATGACCGGTTCTGGCAGCAAGCGCCTCACTCTCATCGCTGAAGGTGGCCTCATGATAGAGCAGATCCACGCCCCTGACAAACGATGATAGCTTCGGAAACCATCCGGTATCACTGCAAAAGGCATAAGAGACCGGCTTTCGTGGCATGAGTGTTACCTCACCTGCCCTGATAACCTCACCGTCTTCCCTTGTGATATCCTCTCCCTTCTTTAGCCTGCCTATATCAGCAATGGACAGGTTATACTCTGTGATCTTTTCGCGGATGATATTCCGGTCAGGCATTTTCTCACGAAAGAGGAAGCCGTATGACCTGACCCGGTGTTTAAGGGGGAAGGAGAAGACCTCAACCCTCTTGTCATCGAGCACAGGCCTCACCGTTTTTCCGGAGAGGGTATGGACAACAAGTTCATAGGCCAGGTTAATGTCAAAATCGCCAAGATGACGGGTAATAAGCTCCTCAGCAGGGGCAGGAGCGTAAACATGCAGGGGGGTCTTGCGGCCCATGAGGTTAAATGTGGAAAGCAGCGGGTAGAGCCCGAAGAAATGATCACCGTGGAGGTGACTTATGAAGATGTGATTGATCCTGCCAAAACGAATCCGGTAGCGGCGCATCTGCATCTGCGTACCTTCACCACAGTCTATTAAAAACAACCGCTCATGTACATTGAGTACATGAGCGGTTGGATATCGGTCTGAAGTGGGCAGAGCAGAGCTTGTTCCAAGTATGGTCAACCTGAAGGCCATGCCGCCACCGTTCCTCAGGAGATCAGCTTCTCAGCCTCCTCAGTATCAGCGGTTATGGACAGCACAGTATCAAGCTGCGAGATCGTAATAAGACGCTCAACAGCTTCATTGAGACCACAAAGAACAAAGGTCCCGCCTGCGTTCTTACAGAGCCTGTTAGCAACCAGAATTGCACTCAGACCAGAAGAATCACAATACTGGCACCTCTTCAGATCAAGGATAATATTCCTCTCTCCTTTCCCGGATATGAGCACCAACTCAGATTTGAGCGAAGGTGCTATATGGGTATCAAGCTTCTCAGTCTCTATGCTGATTACAGTACACTGGTTTTTGTTTTGGATATTGAAGTCCATGGCTGATTATTTTGGCAACTAAAAATAAGGTTATTTTTTCTTTTTACCTACACTTCTTGCCTCTTTTTCTTCCATCTCATCCTTGAGAGCCTGCAGTCCGGTGATGTCACCGAGGGTTGTTTTCTCAAGACTCGACTTAAGTTTGCGGGCTGCCTTCTTGGTATTATCAGACTCCGAACGCTTCGAGGCAGTGTCAGATCCTTTTCTCTCATCCTCAAAGACGCGGCTGTGAGACACAATGATCTTCTTTGCTCCCTTGTTGAATTCAATGACCTTGAAGTTCAGCTTGTCTTCGACAGCTGCCGGGGTACCGTCCTCCTTTATAAGATGCTTGGGAGTGGCAAAACCTTCAACACCATAGGGCAGAGCAATGATCGCGCCTTTGTCAAAGACCTCTATTACCGTGCCTTCATGTATCGAATCTACAGTGAAGAGATCTTCGAAAACATCCCACGGGTTCTCTTCAAGCTGCTTGTGTCCGAGACTCAGCCTTCTGTTCTCCTTGTCAATCTCAAGGACAACGACATCAATCTCGGCATCTATTGCGGTGAACTCAGCCGGATGCTTGATCTTCTTTGTCCATGAAAGGTCGGATATATGTATCAGACCATCAACACCTTCTTCGATCTCAACGAAAACGCCAAAGTTGGTAAAGTTACGGACGCGTGCCTTGTGGCGCGAATTCAGACTGTATTTCTGGTCGATATTCTGCCATGGATCAATCTTGAGCTGTTTGATGCCGAGCGACATTTTACGTTCCTCACGGTCAAGAGTGAGAATAACTGCATCAACTTCATCACCTACCTTCATGAACTCCTGTGCACTGCGGAGGTGCTGTGACCATGACATCTCTGACACATGGATGAGACCTTCCACACCTGTGGTTATTTCAACAAATGCACCGTAGTCAGCCATGACGACAACCTTGCCTTTGACCTGGTCTCCAACCTTGAGGGTCTCACTGAGAGAGTCCCACGGATGGGGGGTAAGCTGCTTGAGACCGAGGGCTATCCTCTTCTTGTCATCATCAAAGTCGAGTATTACAACATTGAGTTTCTGATCAAGCTGGACGATCTCCTCGGGATGGTTGACCCTGCCCCATGAGAGATCAGTGATGTGAATGAGCCCGTCAACCCCGCCGAGGTCAATGAATACACCATATGAAGTGATGTTCTTGACGGTTCCCTCAAGTACCTGACCCTTCTCAAGCTTGGAGATGATCTCCTTCTTCTGCTGCTCAAGCTCGGCCTCGATGAGTGCCTTGTGTGACACAACCACGTTCTTGAACTCCTGGTTGATCTTCACAACACGGAACTCCATGGTCTTGCCTACATAAACATCATAGTCACGTATCGGCTTGACGTCAATCTGTGATCCGGGCAGGAACGATTCGATGCCGAATACATCGACAATCATACCGCCTTTGGTACGGCACTTGATGTACCCTGTGATAATCTCATTGTTCTCAAGGGCAGAGTTAACCCTGTCCCATGAGTTGTAAGCCCTGGCCTTCTTGTGCGACAGAACCAGCTGACCCTTTTTGTCCTCCTGGCTCTCGACATATACCTCAACGGTGTCACCGACTTTCATATCAGGATTATACCTGAATTCGTTAAGGCTTACAACACCTTCAGACTTCTGTCCGATGTTGATAACCACTTCACGGCTGTTCATCGAGATGACTTTTCCTTCAACCACCTCATCCACGGCAACGGTTGAAAGTGTCTCCTCATAAAGCTTCTCCTGTATTGCAAAAGTTGACTGGGTCAGAAAGCCATCCTTTTCATATGACTCCCAGTCGAACTCTTCTGGTGGTACTGCCTTGGCTGCAGCTCGTGCTGCACTCTCTTCAGATCTTACCTTTTTTTCTTTTTTCTCCTTGAGAATTGGTTTTTCTTCAGCAACCATCTCACCTGCTGATTCAGTAACAACCTCAGCTGGTTTTACTTCTTCTGCACCGGTTCCGGCCACATTAAGGTCTTCATTCATGATGTTGTCGACCTGTTCGTTGTTTTCACTCATCTTAAATAAATTAATTGAAAATTAATAAGTTAGACATTATGTTGTTCAAAAATCGGTTGCAAAGATAGTGTTTTTTTTATTTCAGACATGAACAAGAAGCAGATTTTCAGACTGTAAGAATTAAAAGATGCCGGTGTCGATGAGTCGCTGTTCAGATCGATGGATTTTCCTATTTTTGTCTTCTGTAAAACTAAATATTTGTTGATGAACCACCCATGTTTACGGGAAAACTCCCGCACTTGCAGAAAAACAGAAACATGAGTTCTACTTCATACCTTATCTAATTAACTTCTGATATGATGAAAGGCATAATCCTGGCCGGCGGGTCCGGCACCAGGCTTCACCCGATAACGGAGGCTATCTCCAAACAGCTTCTTCCCGTTTACGACAAGCCGATGATCTACTATCCGCTATCTGCACTGATGCTTGCAGGGATCCGCGAAGTGTTGATAATTAGCACGCCCCGTGACCTGCCCAGCTTCCGGTCTCTGCTTGGCGACGGCAGCAGGTTGGGGATGACGTTCTCATACCAAGAGCAGCCCTCACCCG
>JBFYPM010000010.1:0-8990 GCA_041303295.1 Bacteroidales bacterium | reverse complement strand
TTCGCAATGCATGGATTCCTCGAGACAGTAAGGATAGAGAACCTGAGGGAGAGACTGCACGTAATGATCATCGCACCGGGTTTCACAGCATCGGAGATACGTAGAAACGCCCTCCTGGCCGATGGCACCACTCAGGGACACTCGCCACGGGAGGAAAAGAAACTGAGCTCTCCTGAACATGTGGCACGGTGGGTGCTTAAAGGCATCAGGAAAAAGAAGAGAAACAAGATCATGACATGGGCCGGCAGGTTTACCGCACTGTTGCAGAGAATAATACCTGCAGTGGTCGACTATGCCTACTATCTCGAAATGAAACGGGAGCCCAACTCACCTCTTAAATAAGAGTCATGTCCGACCTGGCAGTAAAAATCCGCAGCAGGCAGAGCCTGGTGCTCAAAGCCCTTCCCGGTTCTGTCACTGAGGCCGAAAAGAAGTTGTTAGTCCTTGCTACCGACATTGCCTGTGAATCCTATCCGGCTGACCGGAAATACCTTGGCGAGCCTCTGGCACTCTATTACATGGAGCTTGCAAGGGTTACTGCCGGAGAAATAGGACTGGCTATGCCTGCCGTGATAAGCGCCTTACTCTCCGGCATAAGGGAGGAGAGCCCCGGGTGGCAGCGGATAGACGATCTGAAAGACCCTTCAGTAAAGGAGGTGATCAAAGGATTGTCACGGGTGACTGCCCTGAAGGGGCATGATTTCACGGGACAGGCAGAAAACTTCCGTAAGCTCCTGTTGTCACTGGCTGACGACGGCAGGGTAATACTCATAGCACTTGCCGAGAGACTCCTGTTGATCCGCCGTCTCGATCGCCTGCCGGATAAAGAGCGACTTCCGGTGGCATCGGAGACATACTTCCTGTTTGCCCCTCTGGCCCACAGACTCGGATACTACAACATCAAGTCGGAGATGGAAGACCTCTCTATGAAGCAGATGGAACCGGCTGAGTATGACCAGATAGAAGCCAGGCTGAAGCAGACCACAACATCAAGGAACAGGCTCATCAAGGAATTCTCGCAACCGGTCACTGAAAAGCTCGATTCACTGGGCCTGAAGTACGATCTTAAAAGCCGTACCAAGTCAATCCACTCCATCTGGCAGAAGATGAAGAAGCAGGGCGTCGCTTTCGAGGAAGTCTTTGACATCTTTGCCATACGAATCATAATTGACTCAGAGCCCGCACAGGAGAAATCCTCATGCTGGCAGGTCTATTCCGTGGTGACTGACATCTACCAGCCGGATCCCAGCCGTATGCGTGACTGGATATCGGTTCCAAAGACCAACGGCTATGAGTCGCTGCATACAACCGTGGTGACACCGGCAGGAAAGTGGGTGGAGGTGCAGATACGAACCAGGCGTATGGATGAGATTGCCGAGAAAGGCCTCGCAGCTCACTTCCGGTACAAGGGCCTTAAGGGCGAAGGCGGCCTCGATGCCTGGATGGCACAGATGCGCGAGGTGCTTGGCACCGTAGAGAAGGAGGGAACCGACTTCCTCGGTGAGATAAGACCCGGCCTCTACTCTGACGAGGTCTTCGTCTTCACTCCCAAAGGCGAGGTCAGACAACTGCCTGCCGGGGCGACACTGCTCGACTTCGCTTTCGACATCCATACACAGGTGGGATCAAAATGCGTCGGCGGTAAGGTCAACGGTCGTAATGTACAGCTGAAACAGAAGCTTCAGAATGGTGATCATGTCTCAGTTATCACTTCCTCAAAACAATCGCCCAAACGCGACTGGCTGTCGTTTGTTATCACCAACAAGGCCCGCACCAAGATAAAGCAGGCCCTGAACGAAGAGAAGTTCAAACTTGCCGCCGAAGGCAAGGAGATACTAACCCGTAGACTCAAAAACTGGAAGATTCCGTACGGTGATGCCACCGTCGTCAAGCTGCTTGAGGAGTACGGTCTCAAGACATCACAGGATCTCTATTTCAGCATTGCAATAGGTGAGATAGACCTGCTGCAGGCAAAGAAAGTCCTTCTTCGACCGGAGGAGACCCGGGAGGAGACAGCTGCCAGACTCCCTGAGATACAGCACCATGAGGATACTCCGACCAGCGGCTCCGATTATCTTGTTATAGATGAGAGTGTTGAAGGACTGGATTACAAGATGTCAAAATGTTGTAACCCTGTCTTCGGCGACAGGATTTTCGGATTTGTGACTGTTCTCGAGGGAATAAAGATCCACAGAACCTCATGTCCCAATGCCGATTTCATGCTGTCAAACTTCCCCTATCGGGTCTTGCGGGCACGGTGGACCAGGCTGGACGCAACAAGGGGCTTCCTGACATCCGTCAGACTGACAGGGATGGAGAATCTCGGCATTGTTACCCATATTTCTGAGATACTTTCGGAATACAGGGTGTCAGTTAAGAATTTTGCCTACAAAATGGATAACGGCATGTTTGAAGGCCGGATAGAATTGCTGGTGCCTAACGTCAATGTACTCTACGGAATCATTAAGAAGATTCAGTCGGTCAAGGGTATCACCCGTGTGACAAGGGTCGATGGCTAATCCTCAGTCGGCAGTCCACAGTCAGCAGCCGGCAGTCAATTCAGGCAGTAGAGGTTAGGCAGTAGGCAGTAGTGAATTAAAGTCGGCCATCGGCAGTTCACAGTCAGCAGTCAAAATCAGTCAGCAGTCCACAGTCGGCAGCCGGCAGTCCGTAAATTATGGATTAACTGATGATTGTAGGCTGAAGACTGAAGACTGGCGACTGGGAGCTGGTCTTCAATACCTCGGATCGGGCTGCACCGGAAGCCTTGCCAGTTTTTCGACCTCAAGGCTGGTGCTCCCAAACTCATCAACCACCTTTCCCTGGATGAGATAGGTTCCGCTGCCACGAAAAGGCCAGCTCTTCAGTGACTGCGGGAAGTGGGTTGTGTCAAAGAACTCGCCGCTGTTGTCGATGAAGCATCCGAAGTTCATCCACTCACGCTTTACAGTCTTTATGACCTTCACCGTCACCAGGTGGCCCACCATCCTTACCTTTCGTCCTGTCATACCCTTCATATCCGCGGCCGTGACATCACCCCTGAAGCTTGTCTGCAGCATGTCGAACCATGTGAGTGTCACCGGGAAGCCCAGCAGCTCGATCTCATCGTAGGCATCCTCGAGCCGCGACTGCTCAAAGGGGGGCATCACAAACTTCTTCGGCTCGGGATTGAAGAGTGTCCGTGCTGTCTCGCTCTTGCCCTTGTTGATCAGCATGTGAGCCTCCCAGAGGAGCAGCGCCTTGCTCTTGCCGGTGAACCGGAAGGCGCCGCTGCGGATCAGGGTGACAGTCTGCTCCAGTCCCGGACCGATACGCGAGATAAAATCCTCAATGCCGGTGAATTCACCATTGCTGGTGCGCTCGCTGATTATCCCTCTGGCCAGGTTCCCCTCAAGTCCGAGGATATGTATCAGCCCCAGGAAAATGCTTCTGTCATAGATGGTGGTCTTGTATGTGCTTCTGTTTATGCACGGTGCCTCAATTATTGCGCCTTCGCGTCTGGCTTCCTGCACATAAACCCATGTACGGTAGAAGCCGCCGAAGTTGTTTATGACTGCCACCATGAACTCGAGCGGGTAGTGTGCCTTCAGCCAGAGGCTCTGAAAGCTCTCAACGGCGTAGGAAGCCGAGTGCGCCTTGGAGAAGGAGTAGCCGGCAAACGACTCTATCTGGCGCCATACCTCCTTTGTTATTGGTTCCGGATAGCCTCTTGCCTGGCAGTTGGCAAAGAAGCGTTCGGTGATCTTCTGCATCTCCTTGTGCGACCGGTACTTGCCGCTCATGGCGCGACGAAGCGTGTCGGCGTCGGAGAGGTCGAGCCCGGCGAAGTGATGGCACACCTTCAGCACATCCTCCTGGTAGACCATCACGCCGTAGGTCTCGCTGAGGAGATCCTTCATCACAGGGTGGATATACTCGAATTTATCAGGGTTATGGAACCGGTAGATGAACTGGCGCATCATGCCTGACCGCGCCACGCCGGGCCTGATGACAGAGCTGGCAGCCACCAGTGTCAGGTAATTATCGCACCTCAGTTTCTGCAGCAGTCCGCGCATCGATGGACTTTCTATATAAAAGCACCCCTTGGCGTCGCCGCGCCGCAGGCGGTCCTTAACCAGCGGGTCCTTCTTGAACTGCTGCACGGCATGCACATCGACATCCACTCCGCGGTTGGCGCGTATCACCTCGGCACTCTCCTTAATGTGTCCAATGCCTCTCTGACTCAGTATGTCAAGCTTCTCATAGCCCAGCTCCTCGGCGGTGTACATATCCCACTGGGTGGTGGGAAACCCCTTTGGCGGCATGTCGAGCGCCGTGTAGCAGCAGACTGGATCTTCGGAAATAAGCACCCCGCCGGCATGTATGCTGCGCAGGTTCGGGAAGTCGGCGATCTTGTTCCCTGTCTCGAAGATAAGATCCTGTATCTCACCGCGGTTACTCTCGGCGGAGGGACTGCTGATAAGGGCGTCGATCTCCTCGACGGGCAGTCCGTGCACCTTACCCAGTTCGCGTACGATAGACTTACCGCGGAAGGTGTTGACGGTGCCCAGCAGGGCGGTGTGACGGTGGCCGTAACGGCGGAAGATATACTCGGTGACGGTGTCGCGCTCCTTCCATGAATAGTCTATGTCGAAGTCGGGCGGCGAGGTCCGTTTGGGGTTTATGAAGCGCTCAAAGTAAAGGTTCAGGTCAATGGGGTCAACATTAGTGATCTTCAGACAGTAAGCAACGACGGAGTTGGCACCGCTGCCGCGTCCGACGTGGTAGAATCCGCAGGACATCGAGTAGCGTATTATGTCCCATGTTATCAGGAAGTATGAGGAAAACCCGAGGCGATCGATGATCTCCAGCTCATGCCTCACCCGCTCCTCTGCCATCCTGTTGTTTGCACCGTAGCGGTATTTCATGCCATCCCATGCCAGCTTCTCAAGCAGCAGCTTGTCGTCATACCGGCTGGCCGAATAGATCTTCTTGTTCTTGTGTGTTGTGAAGTCTATCTCCAGCGAGCAGTCGTTCAGCAGCCTGCGCGTGTTCTCAACCACCTGCGGCCACATGCTGAACGGACGGATGAGTTCGCTCTCAGGTGTTATTATCTCATCGGGCGAGGCGGTCATGCCGGATTCCAGGCGACTGAGCAGGAGGTTGTTGTCCACTGCGCGGAGGCTGCGGTGCACGGGGTAGTCGGCCGGCGACTCCATCGTGACTGGCTGGAGGATAATGTATTTTGACAGGTCACTCGTTGCTGTGGATAGCAGGCGGCCGGCGGCGGATGGACGAATGCCCAGGTACTCGTTGTCGCGCAGCATGGCGGTGGTGATGCCGTTGCCGCCGTGGACTCGAGCGCTGCCGGAGCCGTTGCCATGGGCCGCTGCGCCGCAGCTGACCCCGCCATTGGACCCATTGTCACGCGGCGCAGCGCTGCCGTTAACTCCGCCGCCGGAGGGGTAGATTACATAGGCATTTGGGAAGGAGGGAGGCCGGGGAGGGAGAGGCTCTCCTGTGAAGTTATGGTGTGTAAGGAACTCATTCAGCTCACGGAAGCCCTCGTTATTGCGGGCTATGCCAATGTACAGCAGCGTGTTGACGTCGCGGAACTCAATGCCGGCCGCCGGGGTGATGTCGCGGCTGCGACACTCACGCACGAAGTCGGGCACACCGGTGGTGTTGTTGATGTCGGTCATCACCAGTCGCTCCACACCCGCAGCCGCGGCGAGCTCAGAAAGGCGCTCTACCGTCAGGGTGCCGTATCGCAGGCTGTAGTATGAGTGGCAGTTTAAATACATGTCTGAAAAAGTCAAAAGTCTGAAAGTCAAAAGTCCGTAAAGTCAAAAGTCTGAAGGTCTCATGTCTGAAGGTCTGAGGGTCTCGTGCTTTTATCTTTTTGACCTTCAGGCTTCAGACCTAAAATCTCCAGCCGCGTAATCTCTCTTCCATAAGCGACTTCTCGGTCATCAGTTCCGACGCCTTTCTGAGCTCGCGCTCGCCGCGTTCCGCGGCGGTCATCACCCCGGCGGCACGACGAATTGCATAGCGTCCGAAGCGGCCCCTCAGGCTGTCCATCGTCATATAGAGACTCACCATCTCGGGCGTATCCTCGAACATGTCAAGTTGCTGCACCCCCCGCACCAGCCCGCTCACCTTCACGCCTATAAGCCTGATGAGCATACGCCGCTGCCAGAGCCGGCGGAAGAGACTCTGCGCTTCGCCGATAAGCACATGGTCGAAGGCGGTGTAGGGTATCCGCTGCTGCAGCGTGTGCGTGTCGAAATCGGAGTACCGTATGCGTACCGTGAGACACGAGGCCAGCTTCTCCTGGCGGCGCAGCTCATAGGCCAGCTTTTCGGTCATACTCACTATCAGCTGGTTGAGCATCACCGTATCGGTGGTGTCACGGTCAAAGGTGTGCTCGGTGCTGATCGACTTCTGTTCGGAGTAGCTGATGACGGGGGTGGTGTCTATGCCGTTGGCCTTCTTCCATATCTCCGTGCCATTCTGGCCCATGAGCGACACCAGCATCTCGGCCGGGATGTCTCGCAGGGTGTGTATTGTGGAGATGCCCATCGAGCGCAGCGTATGATATGTCTTCTGCCCGATCATTGGTATCTTCCTGATGGATAGAGGGTCAAGGAAGGGAAGGACCTGCTGCTGAGCCACCTCCCTCTCCCCATTGGGTTTGGCCTCACCGGCAGCGATCTTAGATACGGTCTTATTGACCGAGAGCCCCAGCGAGATAGGCAATCCCGTCTCTTTTATTATAGCACTGCGCAGCTCATGCGACCACCGGGCACAGCCATGGAAGCGCTCCATGCCCGTGAGGTCAATATAATGCTCGTCCACCGACGCCTTCTCATAGAGCGGAGCCCTCTCCGCGATGATGTCAGTGACCATCCGCGAATACTTCGTGTACATCTCCATGTCGCCACGTATATAAACAGCCTCGGGACACATGGCACGTGCCATCTTCATCGGCATGGCCGAGCTGACACCGAAGCTGCGCGCCTCATAGCTGCAGCTCGATACCACCCCGCGGTCGGAGCTGCCGCCGATGATCACGGGACGGCCGTTGAGACGACTGTCACGCACCCGCTCCACCGAGACGAAGAAGGTGTCGAGATCAAGATGCAGTATGCTGCGCGAGTTCATTGTAAAGGTCTTATGTCTTAAGGTCTCATGTCTGAAGGTCCCGATCCGCCAGCCGGCGGATGCGGGATTTCCTCTCCGCCAGTTGGCGGATCGTCAATCTGTCGCGGAGTTTATCCCGCCCTGCGGGACTTCGTCTGAAGGTCTGCATGCCCGGATACTGATTATCCCTGACCTTCCGACCTTCCGACCTCAGACCTTCCGACTTTTTTTCATATTATGCTTGCTATTTCAAAATCTTCATTTATCTTTGATTAAAAATTAATCAAACTTGTGATTACAATATAATCAATTTTTGTAATATGTACTTCGCATCAAACATAAAATTTCTGAGAAGGCGTCGCGGACGCACCCAGGACGACGTGGCAGCGGCACTGCAGATGAAGAGGTCAACCCTCAGCGGATATGAGAACGGCGTGGCACAGCCCGGCATTGAAGCCCTGGTGGCCTTCTCCGGCTACTTCAATATCTCGCTTGACACCATGCTCAAGATCGACCTCGCGCGCCTCTCGGAAAGCCAGCTGGGCGAGCTCGAGAGGGGATATGACGCCTACATCAAAGGCAGTAACCTCAGGGTGCTGGCAACCACCGTCGCACCCGACAACCTCGAGAATATCGAACTTGTCAGTGAGAAGGCCAAGGCCGGCTATACAACCGGCTATGCCGATCCCGAGTTCATAGGCGACCTGCCGCTGTTCAACCTGCCATTCCTCTCACGTAACCGCAAGTACCGCACCTTCCAGCTAAAGGGCGACTCCATGCTGCCCATTCCAGACAGGTCGTGGGTGACGGGCGAGTACATGCAGGACTGGCATGATATAAAGAGCGGGAAGGCATATATAATACTGACGTCAAACGACGGCATCGTCTTTAAGGTTGTTGAAAACACAGTCGGGCAGAACGGCAAGCTGGTACTCTACTCGCTCAACCCGCTCTATGAACCCTATGAGGTCCATATCAATGACATCAGAGAGATATGGAAATTCGTGCATTATATAAGCGATGAGCTGCCGGAACCCGTCCTGCCTGAGAAACAGCTCCTCCGCACCGTAGCCTCGATGAAGCAGGACCTCTACCAGATCAAAAAGAGCATGGGCCGCGACATTGAGGATGCAACTGAACTGTAACCCGGACTGGGGGAATCATTAAATTTAAGGGGAGAACCGCAGTACTGCACGGTTTTTGTAGCTTTATTGTCAGTTACAAAAGCCTACTTCCATGAATAAAACTGCCATTTTATTGACCTCATTTTTCATGTTGGTTGCGACGGGCACATCCGGTCAGATAGCTGTAAATATAAGCGCCAGGAACCGCCTCACCAAAGAACCGGTTACATTCAACACAGTAGTCCGCTCCGGTGGCCGGCTTGTCGTCCAGACTTCCCCTGATCCGGCAACAGGACTGGCATCAATCATCAGTTATGCTGATCTCAGGAAATATGAGTTTATCCCGGGTAACATTGAATCACTATGGCAGTTCAAGATGCTGGAGTACAAGGTATACGACGATCTTCTCGGCGGCGGGTATCATTATGACCGCCGCTATACCATGGAGGAGATGATGAAGGATTTCCTCGCCACCGCCGAACAGAACGGATCATTCTATATTGACAGTTACCTTGAATCAAGGCTTTACGGTATCCTTAGAATGGTATACCCTGTTCGTCACACTGACAGGCGCCCGGGTGTTCTGAGCCTCCGCATATTGTCGGATATCACTCCCGATGCGTGGGTGGGTCCCGACGGCACAATGGTCATCACCACCGGCATGATCACTGCCATGAACAGCGAGTTGGAACTGATGGCACTGATGGCACAGGAGGTGGCTCACTTTGCACTGGATCATCACTT
>JBFYPM010000009.1:0-18913 GCA_041303295.1 Bacteroidales bacterium | reverse complement strand
TCCGGTACGAAACCCGGTGTGTGGCTGATGCGCTCTCTGAGCCAGTTTTCATACTCGCCGGGCGCCGGAATGCCTGAGTAGCTGCCTGTATTCATTCCCATCTTCTGCGCGAGTCTCCAGTAGATATCACTCTCGGGCAGGACCTCTCCTGGCAGTCCGGTGATGCATGGTTTGTACTGCGCATATGGATTCCAGTAGGAACCTACCACGTCAGCCTGCTCAAAAATCCCCTTGGCCGGAAGTATTATGTCAGCCATGGCAGCCGTGTCAGTCATGAATTGTTCTACAACAACCTTAAAAGGGACTGATTCTAATGCACTTATCACATCGCGGCTGCCTGGTAGCTGTGTGACAGGATTGCCCCTCTCAATCCAGACAACCTCAATGCCGGGCTCTTTCAGGGCAAAGAAGTCAGGGCCAAACTTTGCCATCGAGATTGCACGCCTGAAGGGCTTGTCCGTCTCAGGATCCGGGTAATAACTCAGTGGTTCCTTAATGTCATCAAATATGTAGCTCTGAAGATTAGCAAAGTTGAAGCCGCAGCCGGGCTTTCCGATCATGCCCGTGATTACGGGAATAGTGAGTATTGACCTGATCGTCTGTCCGCCATTGGTATATCGCTGCAGACCGTAACCTGCAACAATGGTCAGTCGCTCCGCACTTGCCGCCATCACTGCAAGCCTGATAATTTCATCTGCTGGTATACCTGTGATATCCTGCGCCTTATCTGGAGTCATCTCAAGTGACGATGCAAACTTTTCAAAACCAAAAACATTCTTTGTGATAAACTCCGAATTAGCCATCTTCCGGTCAATTATCACCCTGGCTATTGCCAGCGCCAACGCTGCATCGGTACCCGGCCGGGGCCTCAGAAGTATGTCAGCCTTGTCGGCTGTGGGGGTGCGGCGTGGGTCGATGACAACCACTTTCGCCCCGTTCCTGCGTGCCCTGTCAATATGAATCATCTCCTGCACGTTGGTCTCCGCGGAGTTCTTGCCCCATAGTATTATGAGACTGGCGTTGGCCAGATCCCACGGCACGTTATGCTTCACCTCCCCCAGGGTGAGCCTGACGGCCTCGAGGCCTGCCGGCCAGCATAGATTGCCATATGTTGTTGTGGCACCGCCGAAGAGCTTCCAGAAGTTACCTGCAATATCGTTGCTAAGTCCTGAGTTGCCACTCCCCTTGTAGAAGAGCACTGAATGAGGTCCGTGTTTCTCCCTGGCTGTCTGCAGTTTACCCGATATTATATCAAAAGCTTCTTCAATCCCTATCCGGATGAATGAACCGTCTGATAGCCTCTGCAAAGGATATATTATCCGTTCAGAGGAATACTCACGTTCAAGATATGACAACCCTTTTATGCACGGGCCCTCAGGGGTTGCCAGGTTACCCTCGTAAGGAAGAATGCGCCTCACCCTGCCATCCTCGGTGAACACCCTGAATGTGCATGTACTGTAACAGTTACGCGGACAGACGGTGATAAACTCTTTCATCAGGACAGGTATTCCGGACAATGCAACTTGAGTCTTTATAGGACAATGATGCCATTTGCAATTGAGAGCTTTGTGCCATCAGTAAGGAGATCTTTGACTCCGTTTCGCCAATAACACGCGTGGTCAATATCGCCTGTTCTTTCTGAACCCGCAATAAAGATGTCAGTGCCAATAAGGAAAATCGCAGTAAATGTGGTGACTGCAGGGGTGCAGTCAACTGTCACCGGAGTGCCGTTTTTCCAGTAGCAAGCCCCACTACCATCGTTTCCAACAATATGAATATCAGTTCCTTTAATAGCAATGGAATAAGCCCATGCATTTGTCAGGCCATTGGAAAGGCTAACAGCGCTTCCGTTTTTCCAGTATTTTGCGACGTTAAAATTACCGGCGTTTCTTTCCTGTCCACATACATAAACATCTCCTCCTGAAATAACGATGTCACTTGCCCTTGCTGAGTATGTACCGTCAGTCAGATAGACGGGATTGTTGTTTTTCCAGTAAGTAGCTGCGGGTTTGGTGCCTTTGACCTCAATGCCTGCAACATACAAGTCTGTTCCGGATACTGTGAGAGAATACGCACAGGCATCAGCTGTACCGTTTGTGAGCGATACCGGAGTACCGTTCTTCCAGTATTTTGCTACGTCTATAGTTCCATTCGATTCGAATCCGGCAATATAAACATCATCCCCTTCTGTAATTATGTCGTATGCCCCTGATTCATAGGTGGATGAAAGAGGATATGCCGTACTGTTTCTCCAATATTTTCCCCTATTTGGCAGGGAGTATTCATTTCCTGCTGCCCAGATATCATCCGGGGTAATGGCAACTGCCCGTAAAATGGTATGTACTGAGCCATCAGTCAGTGCAACGTCATTCCCATTCTTCCAGTACTTGCCAATATTCCTGACGGAACTGTTATTTTCGCAGCCAGCCACATAAACAGTATATTGATAATTGAACATTCCCGCCGTTGCTTCCCCCACATCTGTAATGACCTTTACAGGCCATTCACCTTCAGCCAGTGCAGGCACCCGGAATGTAAGCGAAGTGGAGGTGGCACTGATAACCTCTGCTTCAAGATTATTAATTTTAACGATATTTTCCGGAATCTGACCGCTGAAATTACTGCCGGTAATAACGACTTCCGTTCCATAACCACCTGACAGGGGTTGCATTGCTGAGATAACGGGTGGTGAGGGCGTCTTTCCACAACTACTTAAAACAAAAAGACCTGCCAATAGCAGAATAATACAATTTATATGTCTCATATTTTGATATATAAGTGGTTAAAGATCATCGATAGGCTCTTCAATGACGGTCTCTATATCCAGGATCCGGTTCACCACATCAGCGATCGTTAGTCGGTAAGTTATGCGATCCTGCCCTATATATGTAAGATAGTCAAACTGCGATGCAGGTGTGGAGTAGTTTACACTCCCGATCTTCAGGGTGATGTCTGCTTCAGTGAAGGCGATATCGAACCTGTAGTATTCTGAATATGACCCGGCGGGTACGGTTCCGAAATTATGGACCCTTATAGTGTAGTCAGGGTTGTCAGTTGTGGTAACTGTCACCTCCTCTATCACCTGTCCGGTCTGGTTAAAGATACGAACATCAGTGGGTCCTTCGGGGGTGATATCCCTCTTCTTGCATGCTGACAGCATGACCACTGCCATAATAGCACCAATGAAAATTCTTCCTTTCATCTCCGGACTTTTTGATTCCGGCTGAAAGTTATAAAAATTGTGGTAAAATGATCAGATCTTTTCCATGCAGTCGCCCCTGATCCATCCCTTGTTGCCGTCAGGGAGCCTGACCTCCATAAATTCACCCAGTTCCTGCTCTACCGTCACTGCTGTGCCCGAGTGAATGACGAAGAGCTCACTGCCCTTATCCCCGGGGGCACTGCGGCCGGTGACGATGCTACAAGTAATAACAGCCCTGCTGTTGTCATTTACAAGCGAATTATTGCGGAGGGCGAGGGATAAAGTCAGTGCAGAAAGCAGCAACGCTGCCACTGCCAGCCAGAAAGAGAGGAGTCTCCCCCTGGCTCTCGCTATGGTAAGGAATATCACTGCACACAGCAAAGCCGCAACAAACATGGCAATCGCTATCACCGCCCATACATTGGTGGCTGCCAGCATTGCAAGAAAATCGAACCATCTCACGAAGAACAGCTGTGGCACGGTCTCAAACCTGTCAGTCACCCTGCTCCTGGCGATCTGGAGGTTGTAGTCTATGTCCTCGTCAGCAGGAGCCACAAGCCTGGCACGCTCATAAAAGAGAATGGCAGATGCATTGTCACCGGTCTTGAAAAAGGCATTCCCGGCATTATACAACAGATCCCTGCTCCTGAAGCCCTCCTCGTAAAGTTTTTGATAGATAGCGGCTGCGCCTGAGAAATCACCGGAACCATATAGTTCACCTGCCTGGGAATACCTCTCCCGGGGCGTTTGGGCAGCGATGCCTGAAAGGCTGATAATGAGTATTGTACAGATAATTATTGCTCTTTTCATATCTCTCCTCCCTCAATCCAGATTGTTATCCAGCTTACCTACAAGGGTCATTGCACGCCTGTAGAGGCCGGCAGGGCTCTCTCCTTCTGACCTGGGCGCATACTGCGAGTACTCCGTTGCTGACAGGATGAGGTCGAGCTCTGTGATCAGATCCTCTCCTGTCTTCCTTGCCCTGAGGCTGTCATGGCATTTCTCCCTTGTAAGTTCCGACTGCGGTATGGCGAGCTTGTCGCCCAGATACCCCCAGAGCGCCCTGGCGATCTCACTGTTGACCAGTTCCGTCTTACCCGAGTTGAGCAACGAATTGGCTTTTGCCAGGCGCCGGCGGGCGTTTTTTGCAGCCTTGCGGTTGCGCACTCCGGTGACGTCGGCATTGCGCTTCAGTTGCTCGCGCCTGAGCAGCAGCACCACAGCGGTGATGAACAACGCAAGAATGAACCATGACCAGTAATAAGCTCTCGCTACCAGCGCAGCAGAAGGAACCGTGAGCTTACCGCTACCGTTCCTGATGAAGCGTATATCCTGTCCTATGTATTTTACATCCTCACCAGGCAGAAAGAGTGGAGCAGTGGTCTCTGTCTGTCCCGGGGTGCCGGTGACTGTGATGCTGTACCCTTCGGTCCTGAGTGTGACATATTTTTCCTCCTGAGGATCAAAAACGCTGTATGACACCGGAGGGATTTCAAAGGTGCCATTGTTCCGGGGGATGAGAAGGTATTCAAATGTCTTGCTTCCGGAAGATGTACCCGAATTTTTAACCGTTACCTTCGGGTCATATTTTTCTATCCCCTGCGGGAAGTTGATTACCGGTTCACCTGCCAGGTTGAGGTTTCCTGATCCGCTCAGCGTGATGGTTAGCGTTATCGCATCATTAACCTGCACTGCAGTCGCAGAGAGCGATGACCTGAGGTCAAATGATCCGACTGCTCCGTGAAAATCGGCCGGTATGGGGGTCGGCAGCGGCTTGACCCTGATTGTGACGGGCTGTGTTGCCACCTGCTGAGGTACCGTTGAAACGCCGGAGAAGAAACTATCAAAGAAGGGGTCATCAAAGAAAGGATCACGCACGTTACTGCGCTGCTGAACCATTGCGGTCATCTCCACAGGGTCAATTCGTATGTCACCGGATATCTGAGGGTAAAGGACAAACCTCTGGAGAACACCGGTGCCATATTGTACACCGTCGATAACCTCACTCTCAAGACTCCTCAGTGGCGGAGTCTCTATATCCTCACGAAGGAATCCCTTGAAGTCCGGATATTTAAGTTCGTTAATACCTGACAGGTTGGTGCGTGAGAAGAGCTTGAGGGTGCCGGTAATCGGCTGCCCGACATAAACCTCACGGGTACTGAGCAACAATCTCAGTGAGACCCCTGACCCAGAGGTGGCAGCCTGTGCAGCCTGACCTGACGGCTGGCCCTGCGACTGAACGGACCCCTCCGGGGAGATAACGATCTGTCTTTCTGCAGAGCTGACTGTTAACTTTTTAGTCTCAAACTGAGCCGGTGGAATTGTAAATGTGCCGGGAGTACCCGCCGCAATGTAATAGATTAAAGTAGTGGTAGAGATGGAGTTGACTTCTCCGTTGATCCACTGCACGTTGCGACTGGTAGATTGCTGAGGTCCTGAGACGGAGAATGAGGGGTCAAATTTCGGTGGTGTGAACTGTCCGTCAGTGGAATTCACAGTATAAACAATCCTGAAACGCTGGCCTGCTACGGCGCTCTCAGGTGCATCAACGGTAAGCGTAACCTCCTGGGCCGTCATTGTGACTGCCGCAAGTAAGCAAACCATTGTCGCCAGAAAGCTCTTCATCGTCGCCAAAATTACCAATTTTTAATGACCCTTACCTTAGCTTTTGCAGCCTTGTCACGCTGCACCTTCTCCTGCGTCTCCTTCTCGTTTGCAGCCAGGGCGTCAAGTAGGCGTTTCGCATCCTCCCTGCTTATAGAAGGCTGCGGTTGTTGCTGCTGATCCTGATTTTCGTCCTGGTTCTGCTGATCCTCCTGCTTTTCCTGGTCATTCTTTTCCTGCTTATCCTCATTGTTTTCCTTGTTCGCATCCTGCTGCTGGTCCTGGTTCTTATCCTGCTCCTGCTGCTGTTGCTGTTCCTCCTGTTTCTTCAGCTGGTCCTGCGCCCAGGCAAGGTTGTATTTGGCCTGAATATTATCAGGATTGAGTTTCAGGGAGTTGATGTATGCTCCGATGCTCTCCGCATACTTCTGTTCCTTCAGCAGTGAGTTACCCAGGTTGTAGAGCCCTTCTGACTGTTTTATGGTGTTTTCCTCGCTGGCTGCGGCTGCCTTGGTAAACTCACCTGCAGCCTCACCGTACCGGCCCTGTTTGTAAAGGGCATCGCCCAGGTTGAAGCCGGCGTCTTCGAATGGCTTATCCTGCTCCTGCGCACGCCTGTACATCCCCTCACTGCCTGCAAACTCGCTCTTCTTGTAGAGTTTATTGCCCTTCCTTATATACTCCCTCTCCTCCTGTCCCATGAGGTTTGAACTTAACAGCAGCATGCAGGCTGCCATCAGAATGAAATTATATGTTGTTCGCCCTGCGTTCATGCCCTCTCCCTTTTTGAGTCCATCCCTATGATCCCAAGCCGTCTGAGCAGATGGTTCCTGCGGTCGCCTATAAGCATGTCGGCTACCAGCAGTATAAACAGTATGGCAGCCGGAATCAGGAACTGCTCGTTGTATTCAGTATACATCACGCTGTTTATCTCGCTCTTCTTCATCCGGCCGATGTCGTTATATATCTCATTCAGCCCGATGCTAGTGTTATTGGCCCTTACATACCTTCCTCCGGTGACGGAGGCTATCTCCTGCAGGCTCTTTTCATCGAGCTTTGAGATGACTGTGTTCCCCTCCCTGTCTTTCAGGTAGTCTGTCCGGCCTCCCGAACTGAGAGGTATGGGTGAGCCGTCGGGTGATCCGATGCCGATAGTATGCACGATTATACCCTTTTCTGATGCCTCCCGGGCCATCACCACTGCATCATCCTCATGGTTTTCACCGTCGGTGATGATTATCAGTGCCCTGCTTCTGTCGCTCTCGGGAGTGAATGATCTCATTCCCAGGTTAATCGCGGATCCGATTGCAGTTCCCTGCTTTGACACTGCATCGGGACCGGCGGTTGAGAGGAACATCTTGGCCGAGAGGTAGTCGTTGGTTATAGGAATCTGTGTATATGCATCACCTGCAAACAATATCAGTCCTATCCTGTCCTCGCGTAACTGGTCTACCAGCTGTGAGATAGCCTGTTTCGCCCTCTCGAGCCTCGAGGGGGCGATGTCTGTTGCCAGCATGGAGTTACTCACATCGAGTGCGATGATCACCTCCACACCTTCGCGTTTGACCTCCTCAAGCCTGGACCCGAACTGGGGCCGGGCCACAGTCAGCACTGCAAAGACAAAGGCGAGAAGCCTTATCAGGAACTTTACCATCATCCGCGCCGGCGAGTAGTCGGGCGACAGTCTCTTGACCAGCTCATCGTCGCCAAAGCGCTCCCTGGCCAGCCTCCTCCTCCTGTTGCCAATAATCCATATGATCACCAGCACCGGCACCAGGAGGAGCAGGTATAGCATGTCAGGCTGTGCAAATCTGAACGTATCCATGGTTTCGCTACGACATGTTTTTCATAAAGAGGTATCTAAGCAGCAGCTCCAGCGTCAGTATAATTGCAGCGGCCAGGGCCCACATCATGAAGACCTCCTCGCGCCTGCTGTGTTCTCTGGTCTCTATCTTCGACTTCTCAAGCTTGTCTATCTCACCGTAAACCTGCTGCAGGCTGGTGTTGTCAACAGCACGGAAGTAGCGCCCGCCGGTGAGCTCCGCTATCTGTTCCAGAAGGGCCTCATCAATCTCCACCTGCATCTTCTGATAGCGCATGCCGAACGGCGTCTGTACCGGGTAGTCAGCATAGCCCCTGCTTCCCACTCCGATTGTATAGACCCTGATACCGAAGGTGCTGGCTATCTCTGCTGCAGTCATAGGGTCAATTGATCCCATGTTGTTAACCCCGTCTGTGAGCAGGATTATAACCTTGCTTATCGCATCGGAGTCCTTGATCCTGTTGATGGCTGTTGCCAGTCCAACACCAATGGCCGTGCCGTCTTCGATGATTCCGCTTTTTACCTCCCTGAGAAGGTTTATCAGTACAGCATGGTCAGTAGTAAGCGGGCATTCGGTGAAGCTCTCGCCGCTGAATACCGTCAGCGCCATGCGGTCATACGGTCTGCCGCTGATGAACTCCGTGGCGACGTTTTTGGAGGCCTCCAGCCTGTCAGGATTGAAATCGCGGGCAAGCATTGATCCTGAAACATCGAGGGCCAGTACTATATCTATTCCCTCGGTGGTGGAGCTCTGCCACTTGTCTACGTTCTGTGGTCTGGCAATTACAATGATGACCAGTCCGATGACGATCAGCCTCATGGCAAAGAGCAGATGCCTGAGCCAGTGACGGAAGGTTCTGTGGCCGTTCAGAAGAAAGCCTGCAGTTGAGAGCTTCATGGAGGCATGTGCCTTCGACTGGCGGAAGATATAGTATGCCGTCAGCAGCGGTATCAGGAGCAGAAACCAGAGGAACCACCCATTCTCGAATGCTATGTTATGCATCGCTCCCTCCTTTCCCTTTCGCCTCATCATTAGTCACCTCAGGCACTTTTGTCTCCTCAACGAACCTGACGGCATCATTATGATATCTTTCATGCAGGTCGCTTTGCGGCAGATACTTGGCGAACTTGACCATGTCCGAGAGCGACAACAGCTCCTTCACCATAGACATCTGTCCGGTGGTTGTGACAGCTGCCTTCTGAAGAATGCGGACGGTCTCATCGGTTGTAAGCTCAGGCGAACTGATGCCATACCGGTTGTCAAGGTATCTGCGGAGGATATCCGACAGCCTCGAGTAGAATTCCTTAACCTCACCCTTCTGCCATAGCTCTTCATCTCTAAGCGACTGAAGTTCACGCAGGGCGATGATATGGGCCGGGTCGGCCGGAGCCGGTGCACGGACAAATCTTCTCAGGGGGTTCCGTGGCAGGAACCGCGCAAGCAGATAGAGTACAACCGCAAAAATGAGGGCTATGACAAGCCACGGCAGGATCTCGGTGAAGGTCACCGGGGCGTTCCGCGGGGGGATTATATCAAATATCACATCCGTGCTGTCGGGAGGTGTCACTTCAGGACGCAGCACCTTCAGCATTGAATAATCGGAATAATATCTCAGCAGGCTGTCGCCGGAAACAACCTCCGCATAGAATGGAGGTATAGTGTATATGCCTGAATCAAATGCTGTTATCAGGTACCTGTCAGTAATGGTTAGGCGGCCATCTGCTGAAGCGGCAGTGTCACGCGGACTCCTCCCAAGGATGATGATCTTTCCTGCCAGGGTGTCATTGACAGTGCTGAGCGCTGCAGTAGCTCCTGCAGGTATCTCAGCCGTCACGGAAAAACCCGTCTGATCACCGATTAGTATTGAGGATGTGTCAGGTGTCGAAGTGATCCTGATCTCCTGCGGTCTGGCCCAGGCAGAGAGGATCAGTAGTGCTGCAAAAGTAATACAAGCCCTTCTCATGGTCTTACCTGTGTTTGAAGATTGAGATGAGGGGCTTGATATAATCGCCTCCGGTACTTATTGTTGCTGAGTCAACACCACAGCTTCTGAAGCTGTTGCTGATTGTCTCATCATGCTTTTGCCATTGAGCCGCATACTCACTCCTTATCCTTGCCGAGGAGGTGTCAATCCAGCTCTCCAGGCCTGTCTCCGGGTCGGTGACCTTCATGAAGCCGACATCGGGAAGCCAATGTTCACGCCTGTCACTGATTCGCAGGGCGACAATATCATGCTTGCCCGAGGCTATACGCAGGGGATCGACAAACGGTGGAGCCATAAAATCGGAAAGTACAAATGCCGTGCAACGCTTCCTGATGACATTTGTCAGGAAACGGAGCGGCTCCTGAAGTGAGGTGCCGGATGACTGAGGCTCATAACTGAGCATCTCACGTATGATACGGAGCATATGGCCCCTCCCTTTCTGCGGAGGAATAAATTTTTCAACCCTGTCGGAGAAGAGTATCAGCCCTACCTTGTCATTGTTGGCAATGACCGAATATGCCAGCACAGCTGCAATCTCTGTCATCATCTCCCTCTTGGTTGAAGCCACCGTCCCGAAGTCGCCCGAACGGCTTACATCGACCAGAAGCATCACGGTAAGCTCACGCTCCTCCTCGAAAATCTTGACGTAGGGATGCCCGAAACGGGCCGTGACATTCCAGTCAATGCTCCGGATGTCGTCCCCGAACTGGTACTCGCGCACCTCGCTGAAGGCCATTCCTCTCCCCCTGAAAGCGCTGTGATACTCACCTGCAAAGATCTGCCGGGTAAGGCCACGCGACCTTATCTCAATCTTTCTTACCTTCTTAAGCAGCTCTGTTGTTTCCACTTTTACCTATATGCTTTGTCCGCTCATGGGTCACGGTAAAAAACCATGATTCCTGCTTCAGTCTGACGGTTATCTCCTCACCGCCGGATCTGTAACTCCACCTGTTTGCCTCTGCGGATTTGTATAAGTCATTAAGCTCCTTTACTTTCCTGTCATAACAGCTAATGTCACAGGTGATCCTTACGCCCTTGCACTTACCCTTCTCATCTATGAATATCACCCATGTCTCATTTTCGTCACGCGAGCTGTATTTGAGATACCTGAATGTATCGTTCCTGAACATGTTATCTATCTCGAGGCCTGGCTTGTCAGCAGACATGATCTCCATGACATTCTGTTCAGGCAGGCCGATGAGCTCCTGGGCCACAGCAGTGCTGCATACCAGGGTTAGCAGGATTACAATAACAGGTATCTTCTTCATGGCTGCTACGGGACTTCAACCGTGTTAAGGATTTCGGTGATGATCTGGTCCTGAGTGATATTCTCAGCCTCAGCCTCATAGGTCAGTCCTATACGGTGGCGCAGCACATCTGCGCAGAGGAAGCGCACGTCTTCCGGTACCACAAAGCCCCTGCGCTTAATGAAGGCATAGGCCTTGGCAGCCAGGGCCAGGTTGATACCCGCCCTCGGTGATGCACCGTAGGCTATCAGGGGGGTGAACTTCGACAGCCCGTACTTCTCCGGCTGGCGTGTAGCAAACACTATATCGAGTATGTAATTCTCTATCTTTTCATCAAGGTACACTTCCCTGACTACCTCCCTGGCCCTGAGGATATCTTCCGGCTTGAGGATCGTCTGTGCTGTCGGGAAAACGCTTGCCAGGTTCTCACGGATGATCATCCTCTCCTCTTCTTTCTCTGGGTAGGTTATCACCACCTTAAGCATGAACCTGTCTACCTGTGCCTCAGGAAGCGGATAGGTGCCCTCCTGTTCAATGGGGTTCTGGGTAGCAAGTACCATGAAGGGCTCCCCCAGTTTATAGGTTGTCTCCCCGATTGTCACCTGGCGCTCCTGCATGGCCTCAAGTAATGCGCTCTGAACCTTTGCCGGCGAGCGGTTGATCTCGTCAGCCAGAATGAAGTTAGCGAATACCGGTCCCTTGCGGACAACGAATTCCTCTTTTTTCTGGCTGTAGATCATGGTACCAAGAAGGTCGGCAGGCAGCAGGTCCGGAGTGAACTGGATCCTGCTGAACTTTGTGTCAATTATCGAGGCCAGGGTCTTGATGGCAAGCGTCTTTGCAAGCCCGGGCACACCTTCGAGAAGGATATGTCCGTTGGAAAGCAGTCCTATTAGCAGCGAATCAGTCAGATGACGCTGCCCGACAATGACTTTGTTCAACTCCTGCCTGACCAGGTCAACAAACGCACTCTCCTTTTCGATCTTCTCATTCAGGAGCCTGATGTCAGTTGTATGTTCCATAGTTTATAGTGTATATACTCTCTGCAAAAAATATCCGCAAAGATCCTTTTTGATATTAAAAATCCTTGTTAAAGGTTGTTAAAGTAGTGTTAAAGCTTTTCCCCGAACTCGCAATGCCTGAAGAGCCTTACCATAATAATCAGTACAAGTGGTATGAGAGCCGGGTTGATTCCCTGTCCGGCAATTAGCGACACCGGCAACCAGGAGGCCGAAATGAATAAGGCTATCCTGCTTAGCGTTGCTGTCTTTCGACGCAAAATAATTAATGGAAAAAGCACCGGTATCAGGAGATTTATTCCAAGGAAGAGCAGATTGAAGTGAAGGGCATCATGCTCGGAGAATATGTTGGTGAAGAGCAGAAGCATTGCTATCACCGAATAGGCGAAATAGAGCACTATGTCGGTCACCTGCTCGATCCGGGGCTTTCCGAAGACAAATGTGATAAGCAGAACCACCATGAGAAACAGGTAAAAGACCGCCTGCGGGAACAGGGTTTTAATGCCTGGGGCACCGCGTGCGGGGATGTCAACCACCACCTCGGCCGGACCGGTCAGAGGCTCCTGCACATTGTCATGTACGATGACGGTGTTGAGCATGTTGTTCATCAGGTGAACAGGAAGGAACATCTCATCGGAAGGGGTGGCCTTTTTGTCTGCCTGCAGTCCCAGCAGCATGTCCGCACCCAAATCGAGCCACGGCAGCACCTTCTGGTTGGGGTCAACCAGCTGGCGGAAGCTCTTCTGCAGTTTCCTCTCCCTCTCAGGAAAGATGACGGTATCCGTTGCAGCCCTCGCAACGATATCCCGTACCCTGGTTGCACAGTTATCAAAGAAGAAGTCATACCTGTATCTTACATTTTCCGACTGAAGGTTCTCATCAATAAGGGCAAAAAGTCTCTCCTTTTCTGCAGTTGTGAGGTTGAGTTTCTGTGACCATACCGCGCGGCCATCTGCAATGTATTCCATCAGGAAGTCCTCATAGCTGTAGGCCCCGAGCATATAATCAAGCCTCCCCTTTGCAAAGCGATAAGTGAAGTTTGGAGTGGAGAAGTCGAAAATACCCCAGTTGTAAACCCTGTCAAACGCGGTACCGCGAATGGTTACACGCAGTGCAGTGTGGCCATATATGGAGTAGCTTTCCGTACCCGGGGCGCATGTAATGATATAGACATCAGCACTGTCAGCAATGCCAGCCATGGCAGGTGCCGGACGAATCAGAAAGAGCATTGTCAGAATGAAAAGTATCTTTTTCATGCCTCAGTATTGAGGCATAAACCTAACCAAAAATATTGAATTATTAAAAGGTGCCTGAAGAGATCGTTACATCGTTTGAATCAAAAACCTGACAACGGGTCTGTTCTGATTAGTCTTTTTGTCTTAGCTTTTCAATGATCCTCCTGGCATTATCGTTCGACGGATTCAGAGCCAGTGATTTCTCATAATGTGCAATAGCCAATTCGTTGTTGCCTGCAGTCATGAATCCTTCCCCCAGGCTGTCCCAGACCCTGGCTGATTCGGGGAACAGTATGACATTTAGTTTGAAAAGCTCCAGTGCTTTGTCAATGCCACCATGGCTGCGCATGAACATATACCCGTATCTGTTTATTGCTTTTTCAACTTGCTCTCCTGAAGGTACCTCTTTCTGAACCAGTTCATTGGCCAGTCTCCTGTATTCAGTTGTATCTTCCTTTGCGAGTGCCTGCCTCAGTTTCTGGCAGGGTGAGATTTCATCAGGCAACTCAGGAAACTTTAGTCTCATGGTCTCGTCAGCAAGTGAGTTATAAAGTGCTAAAAAAGTAAGTGGTCCGGCACTCAAGGCTTTTACAAGTTCATCTCTCCCGAGAGTTTCATCAATAAGCCCTGCCATGTAACCACCGGCAATATAGAAGGCCCGCTCAATCACTCCTGTCTGCCATGCCAGCCTCCTGAGACTGTCGATTGCCAGTGTCTCTGCCTGCCTGAAAAGAAGATCAACCTTCCCAATACTCTCTTTCACCTCTTCCTTGTTTTCCATCTTTGCGTAATCAGGGACAAAATCGTTGGGGAAGATGTGGCGGGCAGAATATGAGACATAGGTAGCCATTCCTTCGTTCAACAGAAAATCAAGAACAAAATCAAGAGCCTCATTCTGAAGCTCATAATCGCTTCTGTATACTATGGTATTTGCAAATCCGGCATGGTAGATCTCATGGACGAGGATATTCATTATTACGGACGGATCACAGTTGAAACGCGGTGAGTTCACGTTCATTAGTATCCCCCCGGCATGTGCAAATGCTGCAGGCTGAATATCAGAGATGAGGTAAACGGGAAGCTTAACAGGTGGAGCTTCAGGTTGAAGAAAGGAGCTGATATGTGGAAATCCTCTTTCGCGAAGAGCGGTGCTCAGACCTATGAGTTCCCGTGATGTAACAACAGCTGGCTGCAATGCCCTCTCTTCCGCATTTAGAGCTGCAACAGCCGTGACTCTTTCAGTCCACTCTTCACGGTTCATATTCATCCGGTTGTTGCGGCCAAACTGTACGGCCAGCACGTAAGCGTGGTTGGTCGCCCATAATGAGTCAACATTGGCTAATATTTCATCCGGGTGTGAGTAAAGAGCATCAATTGCTGAAGTGTCAAAAACCACCTCTGTTCCAAGGCAGAATGGTGAGTGATCACGGTTTACAACCGATTGGGAATGAGCTCCTGCAGTATGCAGCAGAAGGAAAATTACGCACGATAAAACAGAACTTGTTTTCATAACCTGGTATTTTAAATAAAAGACCGGAAAAGACACGATTTTGCTGCATCAACATCCGGTAATTCAATGTTATAGCCAAGTTAATATGTTTTTGTGTCATTGACATTAAGAAATAGGAGATTGCCAGTGTTGACCACTATTAAGAAGAAAGCACTAAATTTGAGTGAAGATTAATCCACCGGCTTATGACAGGGAAATATGTAATTACCATTGGCAGGCAGCTCGGGAGCGGAGGGCGCGAGATCGGACAGAAGCTTGGCGCCCGCCTGGGAATACCGTTTTATGACAAGGAACTCATCAGGATAGCATCGAAGGAGAGCGGACTGAAGGAGGAGTTCTTCGAGAGAGTGGATGAGCAGAAACACTTCAGCCTCTTTCCGGGATTGCTGGGAATCAGGACTGCTATAACCGAAGATTTCTTTTCTAGTTATTACCTGAGCAACGAGACATTGTTCAAGATTCAGAGTGATGTTATGCGGCGGCTGGCCGAGGAAGGATCATGCATCTTCGTGGGCAGATGTGCCGACTATGTAGTCAAAGATCGCCGTGACTGCCTGAATGTCTTCATCAGTGCAGACATGGTTGACCGCATAAGGCGCATTTCCGAAAGCCATAAGATCACTGAGGGCAAGGCCAGGGAGATGATTGAGAAGACCGACAAGGGCCGGTCGGGCTACTACAATTATTTCAGCGGTAAAACATGGGGCGCGGCTGAATCATACCACCTTTGCATAAGCTCTTCACTTCTGGGAATAGAAGAAACCGTAAACCTCCTCCAGCGCGTGGCAGTTGAGAGATTCGGACTTTTTCCGGATCGTAAGTGAACTGACAGCTCTTTCACTAAGAGTAACTAAGCTTTTTCAGCACAGTTGAACATCCACTGGGTGCCGAATCTGTCGCGGCAACTGCCGTAATAGTCGCCCCAGAACATATCCTGAAGTTCCTGCTCAATTATCCCTCCTTCTGAAAGGGCTTTAAAGAGCCGCCTGGTCTCCTCCCTTGTATCAGGCATAACGTTAATGTATACGCTGTTGCCGGAGTTGACCCGGAAGCCCATCGACTGAGGTGCATCGCTGCCCATAAGCATGAAGCCGCCGATAATAGGCAATGAGATATGCATTACGAGGTTCCTATCCTCATCCGGCAAAGGAGGCATTTTCTCTGACGGAGGTACATCACTGAAGCGCATAATGCCCCCATCAAACTCAGTTCCAAAAATCTTTTTATAAAAATCAAACGCCTCTTCGGTCTCCCTTGCGAAGTTCAGGTAAATACTCACGGATGCCATAGCCTTGTTTTTTTATGGTTATTTATAAAAGAAATTCACCATTGATAATAATAATATAACAAGGCTGACAGAATGAATGTTCTTCCCTAAACATGGTTTTCAGCACGATTTATTTTATTTTTATCCAAATTCATGAATCTATGGAACTGATAATGGCGATTCTTGCACCGGTCGTGATCATGGCGGTAGTCTTTATTCTGAATGCTTACCTTCCCGCCAGGCTGGTAACAGGCTACATAACCAAGCCTGGTTCATCAGAGAAGATGAAGTACCGGATCAATGGCATCCTGGTCTTCTTTGTTGTGATTGCAGTCTGGTTTTTTCTTGGGATAACCGGGATTATTCCCTTTGACTACCTGTACAATTACCGTTGGCACGGGCTGGCAGGAGCCTGCATCCTCGGCCTCCTCTTTACACTTGTACTGGTCCTCCCCCGCAGCGCTGTACGAAAGTCGTTCGCCGCAGATCTTTTCCTTGGAAGAGTGGAAAACCTGCAGGTATTGAATGGGAGGGTTGACATCAAAATGTGGCTCTACCTCGCCGGAGCCATCATGCTTGAGATCAACGTACTGAGCTTCACCGCCCATCATCTTTTACTATATGGTGATGCTTCTTCACCCGGTATAATACTGTCAGCAGCCCTGATGACATATTTTGTTACCGAATATCTCATTTTTGAAGAAGTTCACCTCTACACTTACGACCTTTTTGCCGAGAGAATAGGCTTCAAGCTCGGTTGGGGATGCATCGTGTTTTATCCCTACTTTTATCCGATAGCCTTATGGTCTACAGTGGAACTGCCTGATCCGCACACTCCTTCATGGCTCCTAATGATCTTTGTGGTCATCTTCTTTTCCGGCTGGATACTGGCCAGGGGTGCTAATATGCAGAAGTTTTTCTTCAAGCGCGATCCGCAAAGACAGTTTCTGGGAATAATACCAGAGAGTATTACCGACGGCAACAAACGGCTTCTCGTCAATGGCTTCTGGGGTATCAGCAGGCATGTAAACTACCTGGGAGAGATATTGATGGCTTCCGGTATCATTCTCTGCACCGGATATCCAGGACTTATCTGGCCGTGGCTCTACCCTCTCTATTATGTTCTGCTCCTCTTCACAAGGCAGCATGATGATGACAGGCGCTGTTCAGCAAAATACGGGGAGCTGTGGACCTCATACAAAAAGAGGGTCCCATGGCGGATAATTCCTCATATATGGTGATTTTTAAAGCGGGCGTGTGTTTAGGATCATTTCCGGTACATTCTCCGGGTATTGTCGCCCATGATCATCACCGCTCTTTTTCGCGAAAGTATCCGCTGCATGAAAAACGAAGCCGCCCTGTTGACTCTGCCAGTGATAAATGAAGGTTGTCTGCCCAGTCTCCTGAAGCACTCGGAGACAACAGCCTCAGGCTGCATCACCGCAGGGGCTAACAGGCTGGTCTTTGCGGGCAGGGAGTTGAGGTAGCCGGGGGTAGCAGTTGCTCCTGCACAACAGGCTAAAACATCCACGCCATGCTCCTTCCATTCATACCAGAGACTTTCAGCCAGCACCCTGTTAAAGGCTTTGGTAGCGGCATAGGTTGCCAGGTAGCCACTGCCCTGAAGTCCTGCCATTGATGACATTAGTATAACCGCACCTCTGCCCCTGTCAAGCATCCTTCCTCCCAGGCCATGAACCAGCTTCAAGGGAGTGATCATATTCACCCGGGCTGCCTGGCAGTGGTTTTCCAAAGGATGGTCAATAAAGGTACCGATATGGGATTGTGCGGCGTTGTATACCAGGATAGCGGGCTCCGCTCCCTCCAGAGCGGCAATCACCTGTTCAGCGGCATCTTCACCCGACAGATCACATGCCAGGCAACGGGATCTGACATTGTACCTTTCAGCAAGCCTTCCGGCAAGCATCTGCAATGGTTCAATCCTGCGTGCCACTAGTACCAGGTTGAAGCCCTGTGCTGCCAGTTCGCATGCAAATGCAGCACCTATACCTTCGGATGCCCCGGCTATAAGTGCCGTGTCTCCATACTTCGTTTTTAAATCCATAGTATAAATAAAAAAGTCCCGCCGGTTGGGCGGGACCAAGGTCATTAAATGTTCATTATATTGTTAACTATGCAAGTCTTACATTAACGGCATTTAATCCTTTTTTACCTTCCTGGAGGTCAAATGTAACTTCGTCATTCTCCTTGATCTTGTCGATCAGTCCGGTTGAATGGACAAAATACTCTTTCGATGAGTTGGCGTCTTTAATGAACCCAAAACCTTTGGACACATTGAAAAATTTAACGATTCCTTTATTCATAAAATTTGATATTAATTTGCGTGCAAAGGTAAATGAGTTTTTGAAATATTATACTTTTTTTTCAGGAATTTAGAAAATTATCGAACGATTTAGGTAAAAAACCTGTCACTTCCTCCAGAATGACCTGGTGAACAGTGCTGCAATGGTGAATATTTCAAGTCGTCCGATGATCATAAGAAGCACCATTGTGACCTTTGCGGTGCCGTTGAAATGTGCATAGTTACCAAGGTTCCCTGATGCACCGAGTCCGGGTCCCACACATGAGATTGAAGTTGCCGCCGCTCCAGCGGCCTCATCGGCGGGAATGCCGGAGATGAGAATAATGATCATCCCCGCTATAAAAATGATTAAGTAGAGCTGGATGAAAACGGTCATGAGGCTGTTGATACTGTCGGGAACCACCTGGCCGTTAAGCTTCACCGGCATGATTGCATTGGGATGTTGAAGCCTTACAGTTACATTGCGCAGGTTCTTCAGCGCAATGAGGTGCCTTGCCATCTTGATACCGCCGGTGGTAGACCCGGTTGACCCGCCTGCAAAGATCAGAAGAAAGATCATTACGAGGGCTGTCGGTGGCCACAGGGTATAATCAGTGGTGGCAAAGCCTGTGGTGGAGATTGTTGATATAACCTGGAACAGTGAATGACGAAATGACGCTTCAAACGACCGGCCCGTACTGAAATAGAGTACCAGGGTGA
>JBFYPM010000008.1:0-9711 GCA_041303295.1 Bacteroidales bacterium | reverse complement strand
CAAAACCCGGGTTTGCAGAAAGAGAAAGATATAATTGATGGCCGTTTGTCAGGCAGCAGACGCGACCAGGAGTTGCTTTACCGCAGGTACGCCCCCAGGCTATATGCCGTTTGTCTTCAGTATGCAGGCAATACGGAGGAGGCAAGGGATGTTCTGCAGGAAGGCTTTATCAAGATTTTTGAAAACCTGTCGCGCTTCAGCCATGAAGGTTCTTTTGAAGGATGGATGAGGAGGATCATTGTCAACACAGCCCTTGAGAGATACCGTAACAGGTATTACCTGACCCGTGTTGATGATATTGACGAGGTCACGGAGCCGGAGGCCGACCCCGAAAACAATGACTTTGCAGGGCTCGCAGCTTATGATCTCCTGAACATGATCATGGAACTGCCGCCCAAGTACAGGATGGTCTTTAACCTCTACGCCATTGAAGGTTATTCCCACAAGGAGATTGGAGAAATGGTTGGTATCTCGGAAGGTACCAGCAAATCAAATCTCTCCAGGGCAAGGGAAATCCTTCAGAAGAAGGTAATGATACTTACGGGTGTCACAAGAAGAATGGTAAATGTTTGAAAGGGAACCAAATATAGATATAGTATTCCGTAACGGACTGAAGAACATGGAGGTCCTGCCACCGGCTGACGTCTGGGATAACATCCCGCCGATGCCTGTCAGAACCTCGCGTTTCCGGATCATTACGGGTATCGCTGCTGGTGTGGCTGCCCTGGTCTCCCTCACACTCTTTGGAACATGGTATATCCGCAGCAATACCGGCGGTAACACCCAGACTGAGTTAATACTGGCAGGTGGCGAGCTTCAGGCTGTCACTATTGATAGTAAGGTAACACAGGCAGATGCGCCGCAGGCTGAGGAATCTGCACGGGTTATCACCATGCAGGCCGCCCAGCCTCAACATGCCAGTGAAGCTGTGCTTACTCTGCCTGCAGAAGAACCGTTACCGTCACTTGCTTCCGCAGACATGCCTCTCCCACGTGAGGAGAATGACGAATCGGTCGCAATATCACCGGATGATATTACGATAATAGCCTCGGGCCGGATGCAGGGAGCGGCTGAAGGTCTTAAGACAGTGCTGACACCAAACGCCGGTGGAACAACCGTTCAACGTTTCATGGTCGGAGCTTCAGTATCCCCTACTATGGGACTGTCACCCGGCGGTCAGGATATCAGACTTTCAGAGCTGATGAACAGCGAAAAGTCAAGGCCCTCTTATTCCACCGGCCTCACCTTCGGTTATAAAATTTCCAACCGTCTAACCATTCAATCTGGTATAGGGCTCGCCTCTATCGGGCAGACCATTACCGGAGTTGATGTTTTTGCAGGGCTCTCAGGCTTCTATGCGGTGAAAAGCAATTATCTCTATAGCGTTGAAACAGCCTCCGGGCTTATCCTGGCAGGTAACACTGATCTCTTTCTGGCCGACAGTAAAGACAGGGTGGGAACGCTTATCCAGGGCAACGCTGACCCGTCAAAATACCCTCTTACTCAGGTGGGGAATGATATACGGCAGGTATTCCGTTACCTGGAACTCCCCCTGGTACTCCGCTACAAAGTTATTGACAGCAAGGTAGGGCTTAACGTGTCAGGAGGAGTGGCATATGGCCTACTTGTTGATAACTTGGCATACACCGGCGAAGGTTCAGATATGGTCACTGTAGGCCATACTGAGGGAATCAACCCGCATAGCCTGAGCAGTCAGCTGGGACTGGGAATGGAATACAATATCTCCAAAAAGATATCTTTCAACCTGGAGCCTGTTTTCAGATATTACATGACACCCCTGAGCGACATCTCCGGACCGCTTTACAAGCCTTATTCACTCGGAGTCTTTTCAGGCTTTTTCTTCAAATTCTGAGATATCTCATTCTGCCCCTTCTTTTGCTTCCCCCAAAGCAATAAAATCCCTATTTTTGCAGTTTCAAAAAAAACTGTCAGACTATGAAAGTAACAATAGGGAAGATCGCCTTAGGGATTATGCTGCTGCTCAGCACAGGTTTTGTTTTCACCCTGCTCGTTGCTGCGGGTAACAAACAATCTCTATCTGCTGATAATGAGGAGTTTATGCCGTCAGCTGCTTCATGGTCCTTGCCTGAAAATGTTACTTTCGCCGGAGAACCGTTACCGTTGCAGAATTTTGACACCCGTGAGAGCCTCGACAGGGAGCTGAATGCCACAGCCTACAGGCACGGATCCACACTACTGACAATAAAGAGAGCCGGGAGATATTTTCCGGAGATGGAAAAAATCCTTAAGGAGTATGGCATACCTGACGACTTCAAGTACCTCGCCTGCGCAGAGAGTGACCTCAGCAATGTAATCTCGCCCGCAGGTGCAACCGGATTCTGGCAGATAATGGAAGGCACCGGCAAAGAAGCCGGCATGATGATCAACAAAGAGGTTGATGACCGGTATAACCTTGAGAAGTCGACCCGCTTTGCATGTGAATATTTTAAAAAGGCCTACGCCAGGTACGGTAGCTGGACCATGGCTGCCGCTTCTTACAATAATGGCTTCAGCGGACTCAGTGAGCAGGTCGAGATTCAAAATGAGACGAATTACTATGATCTGCTCCTGAATGAGGAGACCGCACGATATGTTTTTCGTATTGCTGCCCTTAAACTGATAATGTCAGAGCCCTCAATGTATGGTTTTGAGGTCAGGGAGTGTGATCTCTACAGGCCGATCCCCTATAAAGAAATCACGGTTAATACCTCTGTTGCCGGTTTTGAGCAGCTTGCCCGGCAATATGAAACCAATTACAAGATCCTGAAGTTCCTCAACCCGTGGCTTCGCAAGCCGTTTCTGACAAACAGTGAGGGGCGCGAGTATATCATCAGGGTTCCTGAAAAGGATGCAAGGACAGCGGAAGGCTTATAGCATCTCCCGATGCCGGAACAGAAAGATGAGATAAAGGTATACGGGGCAAGGGTTCACAACCTTCGTAACATAAGCCTCACGCTGCCGCGAAATCAACTTGTGGTGGTCACTGGTCTGAGCGGCAGCGGGAAATCTTCATTGGCTTTTGACACTATCTATGCAGAGGGTCAGAGGCGCTACATGGAGACCCTTTCGGCTTATGCCCGCCAGTTCCTGGGAGGCATGGAGAGGCCCGACGTTGATCGCATAACCGGTCTCAGTCCCGTAATATCCATTGAACAGAAGACCACCAACAAGAATCCCCGGTCAACAGTTGGCACAATCACTGAGATATATGACTTCCTCAGGCTGCTATATGCAAGGGCGTCAGACGCATACTCCTGGGAGTCGGGAGAGAAAATGGTTAAATATAATGATGACCAGATTCTTGAGCTGGTTTCGTCACGCTATAATGAAAAGAAGATCTATATTCTGGCGCCACTGATCAAGGGAAGAAAGGGGCACTACAAGGAACTCTTCGAGCAGCTGAGGCGTAAAGGGTTTCTCTGGGCGCGTATTGACGGTGAGCTCAGTGAGATCACACCCAGCCTGAAGCTCGACAGGTATAAATCACATTTCATTGAACTTGTAATTGATAAATTCCAGGCAGGCCATGTGACGGAGAAGAGGCTTCATGACGCACTGCTCCTGGCACTTGACCAGGGTGACGGTATCATGATGGTACTGGATGCTGAAGATAAAAGTTACAGGTATTACAGCCGTCACCTGATGTGCCCGGTGACTGGAATTTCATATAATGAGCCTGCCCCGTTCACCTTCTCTTTTAACTCACCGCAGGGGGCGTGCCTAAGATGCAACGGCCTGGGGGAGATTTCTGAGGTCGATATTAAAAGGATGATGCCTGATCCTGAGCTGAGTATCCGCCGTGGCGGGATAGAGCCGCTGGGGAAATACCGCAATATCTGGATCTTCTGGATGCTGGAAGCCCTCGGTGAAAAGTACGGGTTCACTGTTGATACCCCTGTCAGGGATCTCCCGGACGAGGTGTTGAACAAGATCTTCTTTGGCTCGGATGAGGTACTCAAACTGTCTAATACTCCTCTGGGCGTCAGCTCAAACTATTTTATGACCTTCGAGGGTGTTGTCAACTATGTTGGCAACCAGGAAGCGGTTGGAGCCCGCAAGACGAGCGCTAAAGGCCGTGAGCAGTATGTCCAGTATCATGTCTGTCCTGAGTGTAATGGCACCCGGCTGAGTAAAGAGGCACTCTGGTTTCGGATAGGAGGGAAAAACATCGGAGAACTTGCAGGAATGGATCTTACTGAGCTTCGGCTTTTCCTTGACGGTGTCATGAGTGATATGTCAGACAGACAGAAGAAGATCGCCTCAGAGATTCTCAAGGAGATAAGTTCGCGGCTGGGATTCCTGCTCGATGTGGGACTTGATTACCTTTCGCTTAACCGGGGCGCAAGGACACTGTCCGGCGGAGAAAGCCAGAGGATAAGGCTTGCCACGCAGATTGGGTCGAAGCTGGTAAACGTACTCTATATCCTTGATGAACCCAGCATAGGATTGCATCAGCGTGACAACAGGAGGCTGATAGAGGCCCTGCGCAGTCTCCGCGATGCAGGGAACTCGGTGATCGTGGTTGAACATGACAGGGATATGATCCTTAGTGCAGATCATATAATAGACATTGGTCCCGGTGCCGGTGTCCACGGGGGAACAATTGTGGCTGAGGGAACCCCGGAAACTATTCTTCAGGCCGATACACTTACTGCTGATTACCTCTGTGGCAGGAGAGAGATACCTGTTCCGCCGAAGCGAAGAAAGGGCAACGGCAGGTTTTTGAGCATCAGCGGCGCTACCGGCAACAACCTGAGGGGTGTTACGATGAAGGTACCGCTGGGCACTTTCATCTGTATCACAGGGGTCTCGGGCAGCGGCAAGTCGTCGCTCATCAACCAGACGCTTCACCCGGCACTGGCAAAGAAGCTGCATGGCGCCGGCAGGTCACCACTGCCGTACAACACCATAGAAGGACTGGATGACATAGACAAGGTGATAGAGGTTGACCAGGCCCCAATTGGCCGCACGCCCCGTTCAAACCCGGCAACCTATACCGGCGTTTTTACTGACATACGTAACCTCTTCGCCATGACTCCAGATGCAAAGATGAGAGGCTTTGGTTCCGGTCGCTTCTCATTCAACATTAAGGGGGGCAGGTGCGAAGGCTGCGAAGGAGCAGGGGTCAAGACCATTGAGATGAACTTCCTGCCTGATGTATATGTGATGTGCCCTGACTGCGGAGGAAAACGATACAACAGGGAGACACTGGAGGTAAAGTATAAGGGCAGGTCGATAAATGATGTTCTTGAAATGACAATCAATGATGCGGTGGAGTTCTTCAAAGGCATTCCTTCGATTTACCAGAAGATCAAGACCCTGCAGGAGGTAGGACTGGGCTATGTCAGGCTCGGGCAGCCATCAACAACACTGTCAGGGGGCGAGTCACAGCGCGTCAAGCTTGCCACTGAGCTCGCAAGACGCGATACGGGGCGTACACTGTACATCCTTGATGAGCCTACAACCGGACTGCATTTTGATGATGTCAGGGTTCTGCTTGAGGTCCTTGACAGGCTTGTGGACCGCGGCAACACAATCATGGTGATTGAGCATAACATGGATGTCATCAAGGTGGCTGATTACATTGTTGATCTCGGCAAGGAGGGAGGCCGGGGTGGTGGTGAGATAATGTTCTCAGGGACACCTGAAGAGATAGTGAAGAAAAAAGATAATTACACAGGCATGTTCCTTGCGCCTGTGCTGAAACAATAGAAAAGATTATATTTAAAACCTGAATATTTAGTCATGGACGAAGCAAAGGAAAAAGATCTCATTAAGGATGCTTTTGAACCAAAGACATGGCATGAGATCCATACGATGGATTCATGGAGAGTCTTTAAGATCATTGCCGAACTGGTTGAAGGATTTGAAAAACTCTCAAGGATTGGCCCGAGTGTTGCAATTTTTGGTTCTGCGCGCACCCATTACAATGACAAGTATTACAAGATGGCTGATGAGATCGCCTTCCAGCTTGTGAATAAGGGTTACGGTGTTATCACCGGTGGAGGACCGGGGATTATGGAGGCAGCCAATAAAGGCGCAAAGCGTGGCGGCGGGAAGTCGGCAGGCATAAACATAGACCTCCCCTTTGAGCAGAAGCCCAATGCCTTCATCGACCGCGACAAGCTCATCACCTTCGATTATTTCTTTGTCCGCAAGGTCATGTTCATGAAGTATGCCCAGGGATTCATTGTGCTGCCTGGCGGTTTTGGGACCTTCGATGAGCTTTTCGAGGCAATCACGCTCATACAGACCAAGAAGATCGGGCGCTTCCCGATAGTTCTGGTTGGAGAGAAGTTCTGGTCAGGACTCTTTGAATGGGTTACCGAGGTGATGTTGAATGAAGAGCACAATATATCTCGGGAGGACTTGAATATCTTCAGGATAGTTGATACACCGGAAGAAGCCGTCGCCTATATTGACCAGTTCTATGCAAGATACCTGCTCAGCCCGAACTTCTGATAAACACCCTTAAGACTTACCTGTTTCTCTCCTTGACGTGGTGGTCCATCTCGCGCTCATGGTCGCGTTTCTTGATGCTGTCACGCTTGTCAAACTGCTTCTTGCCCTTTGCCATGGCAATTTCTGCCTTGGCCAGTCCCCGGTTGTTGATGAACATTTTAGTGACGATAATCGTCAGACCTGTCTCATTCACTTTCCTTTCCCACTTACGGAGCTCCTTTTTCGTAAGCAAAAGCTTACGTTCCCCCAGAGGGTCATGGTTGTGCAGGTTACCCCAGTAGTACTCCGAGATATGCATCCCTGTAACGAAGAGTTCACCGTTGCGGAAGGCACAGAATGAGTCTGTTAGCGTAGCCTTGCCGGCGCGGATCGATTTGATCTCGGTACCGGTAAGCTTTATGCCTGCAATGAGTTTCTCAATGAATTCATAGTCGTGCGAGGCCCTTCGGTTACGGATGACGATATTGCTTGTATCGTTTCTCATCTCCGGTGTCAGGCAAAGATTCCAAAGTATACAGCCTCGGCCAGTTTTGAGAGAATGACCTGCAACAGGAGAAATATTATCAGCATTGAGACGACAACCGCTATCATCATCGGAAGTTTCTTGTGATCAGGGGGATTGACCATTGTCTCCATGCCGATCCATAAAATGTAGAGACCATAGAGCCCGAGTGCGTTGATAAATAGCAGCGACTCGAACAGGCGGCTGACTGTGAGTGAGATGAATATAGGAGCCATTGAATAGGCCACCAGCTTGAATGCCACAAGGAAATCATGCCCGAGGTCAAGAGCCCTGGTTATCTCCCTCACTACGAATGCTGAGGCGTAGACACCCAGGTACAGGAAGAGGAATGTGGTGACTGCTGCCAGCACCGAGTACATCGGTTTAAGGGTGGTGTTGATGAAGAACATCGAACCCAGGAATGCACTTATGGATACCAGGATTATCAAGGGCATGAAGAAGCTGCCCCTGATGAACTTCATGGGTCTCTCCTCGCGGTGAACCACCTCCCATGCCTTTCCGGGGTTAATAATAAAATACTTCGTACGATGGTATAGAAACCTGAAGTCCATGACCTCTTTTATTTTAAGAACGGCAAAATTAAGCAAAATTGCATTACTGTGCCCCCTTAATGGCTATCTTTAATTTCTGATGGACAAGCCGATGCATGATATCATTGTTATCACCGGCCCTACTGCTACCGGTAAGACGAGGCTGGCTGCTATGGTGGCTGCGAGACTCAGGGGGGAGGTGATCAGTGCGGACTCGAGGCAGGTATACAGGGGGATGGACATCGGTACGGGGAAGGATCTCTCGGATTATGATGTTGACGGCCGGGATGTCCATGTCCATCTGGTGGATATAGTCGATGCCGGGTACAGGTACAATGTATATGAGTACCAGCGCGATTTCCTGAAGGTCTTTGAGGATTTGTCTTCGCGTGGATGTTTCCCGGTGGTCTGCGGTGGATCAGGGATGTATGTTGACAGTATTGTCAGCGGTTACAGGCTGATCCAGGTGCCTGTGAATGAGCAGCTCCGTGCGCTTCTGGCCGGGCTGACACTTGAGGAGCTGACGGCCATCCTTTCCCGGTACAAGAGTCTGCACAATAATACTGATGTTGATACTGTTAAGAGGGCGGTCAGGGCAATAGAGATAGCGGAATATTATGTGCATCACCCCGTTGATGATAAGCCTTTCCCTGTTAAGAATCCTTTAGTGACGGCTGTTTTTTTTGATCGTGAGACTAGGCGGCAGCGCATCAGCTCGCGGTTGAAGGCGAGGCTTGAGGGCGGCATGATTGAGGAGGTGCAGAGGCTGCTGGCCGCGGGTGTGCATCCTGATGACCTTCTTTACTACGGGCTGGAGTATAAATATGTCACTCTGTACCTATTGAATAAGATGGACTATGAGGAGATGGCGACGAAGCTGGAGGTAGAGATTCACCGTTTCGCCAAGCGGCAGATGACCTGGTTCCGCGGCATGGAGCGCCGCGGCATAACAATCAACTGGATAGACGGGCAGCTGCCTGATGATGAGAAGGTAGAAGCAATATTAAGGTTAAAGGTTAAAGGTTAAAGGTTAAAGGAGAAAGGTTAATGCTACTGCCTACTGCCTATTGCCTCCTGCCTTATCATGACTGCCGACTGCTGACTGCCAATTGCAGACTGATAATGGACCCTCAGACGGAGCGCAGCGACAGACCGCACGACCGCACGACCGCACGACCCTTGACCTTCAGGACATCAGACCTTGAGACCTTCAGACCCTGATCCCCATCTTCTTCATCAGCAGTGACGCGTTGAAGCTCGAGCAGACCCCCGGTGTCAGCCTGTAGTCGAAGAAGAGCTCCTCACCGCTCACCTTCACATCGAAATGATAGTTCTCAATGGCATCCGGAAGCTCTTTCTCCAGCCCGGCGAGACGCAGGTCGTGCGTGGCTACCATGGCGACTGATCCGTAACCCGTCAATTGTTTGATAAGGGCCACCGATCCCGTATACCTATCGTCAGAATTGGTGCCGCGGAGTATCTCATCAAGCAGGAGCAGAGCCTTCGGGTCAGATTCGGCTCCGGAGATGATTGCCCTGAGCCGGCGCAGCTCGGCATAGAATGACGATATATTCTCCTCGAGTGAATCCGATATGCGCATGCTGGAGTGGAGCCTGACATGCGAGACAGTGAATGATGAGGCGCATACCGGCGCCCCGGCAAAAGCCAGAACTGCATTGATCCCGCAGGTACGCAGGAAGGTGCTCTTGCCTGACATATTGGACCCTGTTATCACTATGGCCTTTCCGGGACCCTGAACTGAAAAATCGTTGCTGATCCGCCTGTCTGCAGGAATAAGCGGATGACCCATCTTCTCTGCCCTTAATACAAAGTAGTCATCAGTTACAGTCGGAAAAACCCAGTCAGGGTTGTTGAATGCCATGTTTGCCAGTGAGGACAGAACTTCGAACTCCGCCATCGCGGCAAACCACTCAGGAATCCGCAGGGCATGCTCATGCTTCCATCTCTCAAGAGCAAGGCAAAAATGTATATCAGTAAAGAACAGCAGGTTGAGCGGGATGGATACAAGCACGTTCAGCCTCGAGTCGAGCCTGGCGACCAGCTTTGAAAGCTGCCTGATGCGTTGTGAGGCTGAGATCTCTCCATTGAAATGCGACTGCAGGTTGTACAGCATGGGAGATGCAAAGTCTCTGTTTTCAATCAGCCTGATGATTT
>JBFYPM010000007.1:0-10187 GCA_041303295.1 Bacteroidales bacterium | reverse complement strand
CGTTTAATTATTAAATCATAATTAGTAACAACTGTAAAATTACAACAAATATTGTTGTAGGTATGTTTTTAGAATAATCTTAAAGCGAAACTCCTCATATCCGTATTTTGGACACTGCAACCGCTGTTTTTGGGCCGTTACTCCGTTACTCCGGTACCTTTTCTGCCTGTCAGGCACTGCTTTTCATTCATGAATTGCACCGGATCCCAGCAGCTCCTCGCCGTCATACCATGCTGCGAACTGCCCGGGTGTGATACCCCGCTGCCGAATGTCGAAAATGATATAATAACCCTCTTCGCGTGCAAATATGCGCGCCTTCTGCAGCGGCTGCCTGTAACGTATCCGGACTGCGTAGTCACGCGCCTCCCAGGGTGCCATGGCCAGGTCAGTCCTGATCCAGTGAACATCATTTGCCATGATGAAAAGCCCTTTTCTATAAAGGCCTTCATGCAACTGTCCCTCACCAACATAGACAAGGTTGTTTTGAGTGTCAGTGAACAGGACGAACAACGGCTCCCGGTACCCGCCCAGGTTAAGCCCTTTGCGCTGCCCGACTGTGTAGAAGTGTGCCCCGTTGTGCACGCCGGCCGTTACTCCGTCGCCGGGATTCATTGTATGCGCCGCAGCCATCAGAGATAGTTCACCGGATGAGATTTCGTTGCCCGGCACTCCGTCAGGCCAGTTCATAAACGGATGATCCTTCGGCACGTTTATGACCCTTCCCTTTTTTGCCTCCAGCTTCTGCTGAAGAAAGACGGGGAGGTCTACCTTACCTACGAAACAAATGCCCTGTGAGTCCTTCCGGTCAGCCGTGGCAAGCCCTAAATCAATGGCAATCTTCCTCACCTCAGGCTTGTTCAGTGAACCCACCGGGAAAAGGACGTTGTCAAGCTGCTGCTGGCTCACCTGGCAGAGGAAATAACTCTGGTCCTTGTTGTGGTCAATGCCTGCCAGAAGCCTGTTCACCGGTCCACTGATTGTATCAGCTACCTCTCTTCGGCAGTAATGGCCTGTTGCAACGTAATCGGCGCCATGCTTCAGCGCTTCACGCACGAATGAATCGAACTTTATCTCGCGGTTGCAGAGCACATCGGGATTGGGCGTGCGTCCAACCGCGTACTCGCTGAACATGTAGTCGACCACCCTGTTGCGGTACTCATCACTCAGATCAACGGTTCTTAGCCTTATCTTCAGCTTCCTCGCCACCATCTCCGCGAATGTGACATCCTCGTCATACGGACACTCACCCTTCAACAGGCCGCGGCTGTCATGCCAGTTGATCATGAAGAGCCCCTCCACCTCATAACCCTGTTCCTTAAGGAGCCAAGCGGCAACGCTGGAGTCAACCCCTCCTGACAGACCGACTACAACCTTCTTCTGCATGCGGCAAAGGTAGCCTTTAAGTTCAAATGTTGAAAACTACTTGAGTCATTACTCCCTTCTTAGCTCTTTTTTTACTATTTTTCAATCGATGAGCAATCCGGGCAAGTTATTGAAATACAGTGCATCGGCAGGGTCCGGAAAGACCCACGCCCTGACAGGGTTCTACCTGTCGTGCGTGCTGCATGACCCCGGGGCATACAGGAGAATCCTAGCTGTAACCTTTACGAACAGCGCAGCGGCTGAGATGAAGAGCCGCATACTTAAGCGACTGCACATCCTAGGACGTGATGATGCTTCCGGCGAAAAAGAGAGGGATGAGTTTGTCATGTACCTGTGCAGGTTCTTTCCCGACCTCTGGCCTGACAAAAGTAAGGCCTTACTGACAATACGGAAGAGCGCACCCCTGGCTCTGAACAATATCCTTCAGGATTATTCACGGTTTACCGTGGGTACTATTGATTCATTCTTCCAGAGGGTGATAAGGGCCTTCGCCCGCGAGATAGACATCCCTGCCGGGTACGAGATCGAACTTGAGCATGACGCTCTCCTCTCTGATGCGGTAGACAGTCTGCTGGGGGCCGTGGCCACTGACAGCCGGTTACTCGGATGGATCTCATCATATGTGGCATCAAGACTTGACGAAAACAAAGGCTGGGATATACGCCGTGAAATAATGACGGTGGCGGCACAGATATTCAGGGAGAACTTCAGGCAGCTGAGCCCTGATGATAAGAAGAAAATAGGCGATTATGAGGTGCTCAGAGAGTACGCTGAGAAGATCTTTGCCATAAAGAGGGGGTTCGAAGCCGAACTGCAGAGACTCGCTGCCGGTGGAGTGCAAATCTATTCAGGATGCGGCCTTGATCCATCAGATTTCCTGTCAAAAACCAGGGGTGGGGTCGGAGAGAGCCTCAGAAAATATGCCCGTGGAGAAATAAAGCCTCCTAATGCAATATGGGACAAGGCCGCCACAGAAGGCAGATATTACCCTGGCGGAGCCACACCTGCTGTTGCGGATGCATTCCGGGAGGCGATCAGCCAGGGACTGGATGAGGCGGTCGGAGCCATAAGCCGACTCTTTGAGGAGAGATACAGCCTGTATGTATCTGCACTGGCGCAGGTAAGAACCATACATGTCATTGGCATTCTGGGGGCCATCAGCGAGAGAGTGCGGGAACAGGCACATGAACAGAACCTCTTCCTGCTCTCTGACTCAGGTGAACTTATAAACAAGCTGATAGCCGATGATGATACACCTTTCATCTATGAGAAGATAGGTGCTGTCTATGATCATTATATTATTGATGAATTCCAGGATACCTCCCGGATACAGTGGAATAACTTCAGACCTCTGATAGCTGAAACTCTCGCACGCGGCATGGACAACCTGGTTGTTGGTGATGTCAAGCAGGCGATCTACCGGTGGCGTAACAGCGACTGGAAGATTATCCACAGTGAGGCAGCTGAAGCTTTTGGAGACGAAGTTGTCACTGACATAAAGTTGCTGACCAACTTCAGAAGTCGTGCAAACATTATCAGGTTCAATAACAATGTTTTTAATCCCGGCGCCATCCCCGGGCTCTGTGATGGGAAACTTGATTTTGAAGGACTAAGCTTAAGCGACATCTACTCAGAATCAGTCCAGGTTGGCACACCCGGGAAAGATGGCGGGTATGTGCGGGTCTCCCTATATGAAAAAAGCGGGGACGATGGATGGCGAAAGAAGGTCCTGGAGGATCTGCCACGGGTTATCGGTGAGATACAGGACAGCGGTTACAGGGCTGACGACATACTCTTCCTCTGCCGTACCAACGAGGAGGGCAAGAGCATCATCAACCGTATACTTGAGCACAATGCTGCCTGCACGCCTGAAGAGCGTTCAAGGCACAACTATGAGATCACTTCCGGCGAATCGCTCTTCCTTGAACGCAACCCTGCCGTAACACTTATTCTCTCATGCCTTAGATACCTCGCTGATCCTGACAGCCGCATAAACCGCAGCCTGATGGTAAGATCCTTTGTCCTGGCAACGGGAGGCGACGCCGCATTGCTCTATTCCGCTGATATTGAAGATGGTGCCGGCAATCCCCTCCCTGAAGGATGGGAGCACGTTATAGACTCTTTCAGAAATGCATCACTCTTTGCCGCCACCGAAAGCATGATACGTTATTTCGGCCTGGGCGGGCACCCTGAGAATGTTGCTTATATCAGCTCGTTTCAGGATGTTGTGCTGGCTTATTCGGGCCGTTACAGTTCAGATATAACATCATTTACCGCCTGGTGGGACAGTGAGGGTTGCAAGAGCACCCTCAGCCAGTCAGACCGACAGGATGCCATGCGTGTGATGACAATTCACAAGGCTAAGGGACTGCAGAGCAAGGTTGTAATAGTGCCTTTTGCCTCATGGGATTTCTCAAGGCACGGATTCACCAAACCCCTGCTGTGGGTGACCGATGTGCCCGCACCTTTCGCCCCGATGCCTGTTGTGCTGCCCGAGCTTGGCAGCCGCCTTGAAGACTCCCTTTTTGCCGGGGCAGCGAAGATGGAAAAGGCATCAGACTGGCTTGACGGCGTAAATTTACTCTATGTTGCTTTTACACGGGCCGCGGACGCTCTTTACGTCATGGCTCCGGATATGCCGGGTACGTCATCTGCCGGAGCCAATGCCGGAAGCCTCCTCGCGGAGGTGCTGAAGAGCCTGCCTGATGATTTCAGATGGACGGATCATGCGGGATTGAGGTTTGTCCAGTGCGGTGAGTTGCCTTCTGTTGTTCAGGTGGAACGGGAGCCGCAGCTGGAAATGCACCAGTATACAGTCACTGAGCCGCGTGGTGCCCTGAGGCTGAGGACGGGCGGCGCCCTCCCGCACGATGAGCTGAAGCTTGAGGAGCCCGGAGGCCGTGCCTACGGGATCATGATGCATGAGCTCCTCAGCCGTGTGAAGACAACCGCTGACATCGACGCTGCCGTTGAATTCACATGCAGCAGCGGACTGCTTCCGCTCAGCGGGCGCACAATGGTTGCCTCACGCCTGCATGCTATGCTCTCCTCTGACAAGGTGAGAGAGTGGTTCAACGGCACCTGCACCGTCATGACGGAGGCAACCATCATCCTGCCCACGGGCGCCGCCCGCCGCCCTGACAGGGTTATGATAAGGGATAACTCGGTGATAGTGGTCGACTACAAGTTCGGGGAGCCCTCTCCGCGACACAGACAACAGGCAGCCTCATACCGTGAGCTGCTTAGCAGTATGGGCTATGCCAGCGTGAAGTCGTGGCTCTGGTATGTGGAAAAAGATATCGTGGAGGAGGTATGAAAGAGGAGTCACAATACATCTGGGGTACATCCCGCAGGTACAATTCATACTCCGACTGGTTCAATAACCTGTTCGGGAAACGGGTGCAGAAGGTGAGTATAAACGCCGGATTCACCTGTCCAAACCGCGACGGAACCCTCGGTTACGGAGGATGCACCTACTGCAACAACGAAGCCTTTATACCGCTCTACTGTACTCCTGAACTGAGCGTCTCCAGCCAGATAGAGCAGGGCATCGATTTCCACCGCAGAAGGTACCGGCGCGTTGATAGCTATCTTGCGTATTTCCAGGCATATACAAACACCTATGCCGATACCGAAAGGGTGATGCAACTGTATGATGAGGCCCTGAACCACCCGGCGGTGGTCGGCATTGTGATCGGTACCCGCCCTGATTGTGTCAGCGGTGAGCTGCTTGACCGACTTGCCGTCATGGCACGCGATTACTTTGTCATGGTCGAATATGGCATTGAGTCAGTCAGTGATGTTACCCTGAGACGAATCAACAGGGGACATGACTTTGCCACGGCAGTCAAAGCGGTGGAGGAGACCGCTGCCAGGGGACTGCATACAGGCGCGCACCTCATATTCGGCCTCCCCGGCGAGAGCCGTACACAGATAGCCGGGAGCGCAGCGGCAATTTCCGCCCTTCCGCTGACATCATTGAAAATCAGACAACTGCAACTGGTAAAAGGAACTGCGATGGCTGATGAATACAAGAGTAACCCTGACGCATTTGACCTCTTCACACTGGATGAGTACCTCGACCTTGTCACATCGTTCTGCGAGAGACTCTCTCCCTCAATAATGATTGACCGCATCAGCGGTGAGGCTCCTCCGCGGATGCTCGAGGACCCGCGCGACTGGCACATGCGCAGCAATGAGATATTCCGTCTCTTTGAACAGCGTCTTGAAGAGCACGATACATGGCAGGGCAGACTTTACCTTAACAGCTGACAATGGATTTTCTTGAGAGAGTGGCAAACATACTCCGTGAGCAGCACGGAGAAGCGATGGAGAGACAGATCGTGGTCCTTCCAAGCCGCAGGGCAGGTCTCTATCTTGCACGCGCCCTCGCCAGGCTTAGCGACAAGCCCCGGTGGGCACCACGGATGCTTACTGTAAGCGATCTGTTCCGCTCATTCACCGAACTGACGCCGGCAGACACAGAGACCCTCATATTCGAGCTTTACGGAGTCTATAAAAAACGGTTCGGGGAGGAGATGTCATTTGATGACTTCTGGTCATGGGGTGAGATCATCATCAATGACTTCAATGACATTGACCTGTATCTTGCCGATGCCGGGAAGCTCTACAGCAATATCACCGACCTGAAGGAAATAGATGCCAGGTTCGGTGGTCTTACTGATGAGCAGACTGAGATTATCCGCGGTTTCTGGAAGTCGTTTAACCCGGGCGCATCAGGCAGTGAGGCTCGCATGAAATTCCAGTCTGTATGGCAGAAGCTTGCCCCGCTGTACAATGACTTCAGGATTGTGATGACTGAAAGGCACCAGGCAGGTGACGGCATGCTGTGCCGCGAGGTGGCTGAGAGAGCCGCCGCCGGAACACTGAAGACAGAGGAAGGCGTGATATGGCATATAGTCGGCCTTAATGCACTTAATAACTGCGAGAAGGTACTCTTCAGATACCTTAAGAGTCTCGGACGGGCGAAATTCTACTGGGATGACTCTCACTTCTTTATGAATGACCCGGATCATAAGGCTTCACTCTTCATCAGGGAGAACAGGCGGATGTTTGGAAATGAGCTGGATCTGTCGCAGGGACATGACCCGGTGATACCCCCGCAGGGCAAATGGCATATCATTGATACTCCGTCTGACACCGCGCAGGCAAGGATGGTGTCACAACTGCTCGAAGGAAATGGTATAGCCAGTGAGGAGGATATGACAGGGACGGCCATCATCCTAGCCGATGAAAAGCTGCTGATGCCGGTGCTATCATCACTGCCGCCGTCAATTGAGGATGTGAATGTGACAATGGGACACCCGTTCCGCTTCACATCACTATACTCGTTCCTGAAACAACTCCTTGCATTAATTAAATCGGCCAGGGTCTCTGGCGGCGGTACCTCATTCAGGAGTGATGATGTGATAGCACTCCTCCGTCACCAGTACTTCAGGCTGCTTGCCGGCGACAGTGGAGATAAGGTGATTACAAGGATAATCACCGGGAACATGATCAGGGTGGGTGAGGCTATGCTTCTGAGTCACCTGCCCATGAAGGGGCTGCTGCCGGTTCCTGTCACAGGGCCCGAAGTACCCGCATATCTCACCGCGGTGATGGAAATGATCGAGGGGGCAACCTTCGATGCCGAAGCCGGGGATGAGGGGATAATTCTCAGTACAGACCGTGAATACCTGCGTATGGCCATGAGCAGCACGGTCAGACTGGCGAACCTGATCACGACCTATAACCTTGACATGAAGAGTGACACCTGCATCAGGTTGCTTGACAGGATCCTCAGAAAACTGATAGTTCCCTTCTCGGGTGAACCGCTGAAAGGGATTCAGGTAATGGGTGTGCTCGAGACAAGGGCCCTGGAGTTCAAAAACATTATCTTCCTTTCACTCAATGAGGGCATCTTTCCCGGCGGGTCATATGACAACACATACATCCCCTATAACATCCGGAGAGCTTTCGGACTGCCCACTGTGAACGAGCATGAATCGATCTATTCCTACTATTTTTTCAGGCTGCTCCGTAAGCCGGACATGGGCTGGTTCATCTACAACTCCACGGCGCAGGGACTGACCACCGGAGAGATGAGCCGCTACCTGGTCAGGATGAGATACAGCCCGCTCTTCAATCCCCAGCAACTGACGGTTCACATCAGCGTGGGCAGAAGCCGGATAATAGCTGAGAGACTGCCTAAGAGACCTGAACATAACAGGGCACTGCTGGATCTTTACAGCACCGCCAGTGAAGGCCTGAAGTACCTGTCACCCAGTGCGGTGAATACATGGATCAACTGTCGTATGCGCTTCTACTACAGGTATGTATGCAGCATTCCCGAAGAAGAGATTCTCGAAAAAGATATCGATCAGCGCAGGTTCGGGAACATCATGCATGATGCCCTCCGGAGAATCTATGAGCCACTCAGGGGCGACATGGCGGCCGGAAAGGCAATCGGAAAGATGTCATCAGACCGCGATCTTATACGTAAAGCAATTGTAGCTGCCGCAATGGATGAAATGAAATGGGACAGGGAGACCCTGATGGCAGGAAAGGGCGTAATCATAATTGAGGTATTGGAGAGATATGTCAGGGAGCTGCTTGAGTATGATTCCAGGGAAAACCAACTGGCTATTCTGAACCTGGAGGACGACTTCTCTGGAATACGTACCGTAATCACCGGTGATGGAGAGACGCAGATAAGGGTAGGAGGAAGGGCTGACAGAGTCGATATGACAGGCGGAGCAGTCAGGGTGGTCGACTACAAGACAGGTACCCCCAAGCACGAGGCGGTGACACCTGAAGGTCTGTTCGATGAAGAGTCGGATAAAAGGAACGATGCATTCCTCCAGGCCCTGCTCTACTGTTCCCTGATCCGCGACAACCATCCGGGGAAGCTGGTGCTGCCTGCAATATACTGGGTGCAGCAGCTCTCTTCGCAGGAATTCACACCGTATGCTTCAGTGGCAGGGCTGGATGGTCCGGATGCCGACAGGGAGTCATGGGACAGGTTCCTGAATGACTTCTCCGCTGGGCTGGACCAGACCCTTAACAGGATATTCTCTGAGAATGAGGATTTTATCATGACCCGCTTCGAACGGCGGTGCACATATTGCCCTTACAAAATGCTCTGCCGGAGGTAGGGCTGATCAGTCGGCAATCAAGATCAGTCGGCAGTCAGCAGTCATAATCAGTCGGCAGTCAGCAGTATTTGTAAATAGCTGTAAGTGAAAACTGTGGACTGAAGACTGTGGACTGAAGACTGGATAGCTACTTTTCCATCAGCCGCTGCAGGGCGGCCATCTTAATGACAGTGACGGCTGCCTCGTCGCCCTTGTTGCCGTGTATGCCACCGGCTCTGTCAAGTGCCTGCTGATGGTTCAGGGTTGTCAGCACCCCGAAGACGAATGGAATATTGTAGTCGATATTGAGCTGGGTAATTCCCTGGGTCACACCCTGGCAGATGTAGGTGAAGTGGGGAGTCTCTCCCTGTATCACGCAGCCGAGGCAGATGACACCGTCAAGATCATCATACTCAGCCAGCCACTGCCCGGCGAGAGTGATCTCAAAGGTGCCGGGCACATGCCTGACCACGATATCATCATCAATGACACCGTGACACATAAGTGTTTTAACAGCTCCGTTGAGAAGGGAATGGGTTACCTCGCTGTTCCAGTCGGCCACAACGATGCCAAACCTCATGCCTGTTGCATCAGGCACACGTGCAGGATCGTAGTCCGAAAGATCGCGGGTTGCCACCTGTCAGTCGATGTGCATTTTAACCCTGGCAATGTACTTGTCAATGCTCCTGCCTTCATTGCTCTCGGTATACTTGTCCTGTATCCTTTCATAGAGCTTCAGGGCTTCGGCATAGTTGCCTTCGCTCTCGTAAAGCATACCGGCCTTCATGAGATAGATGGGGGAGTGAAATGAGTTTTCTGCCATGTCAGCAGCTTCCAGGTAATACTTGATTCCTGCTGCAGGGTCACCCAACTCAACTTTAGCATCACCGATGAGACCCTTGGACTGCGGGGCAAGCACTTCATCTTTAAGTGAGTATTTGTTAAGATAGTCTACAGCCTCCTCAAACTGACCAAGGTGCATCATGCAGGCTCCGGCATAAAAGTTGGCAAGCTTGCCTGATTTGGTTGCCTTGTATTCTTTTGCTATATCTATGAAACCGAGGTTGTTACCATCACCATTGAGAGCAAGACTGAGAGAGTCTTCCGAGAAATACTGCTCGGCCATGAACATCTGGCTGAGCGCCTCATCATTCTGTTTGTTTGTATAAATCCTGAGCAGCCAGAAAAGGCCCACCAGTACAACAGCACCCGCGAGGACATACAATAGCGGTTTGTAATTCTGCTCCAGGAACTGTTCAGTCTGTGTCAGTGTATGCTCTACATTCTCTATCCCTTTTGTGGACTCCTTTTTCTTGCTCATATCAATCTTCTCTGTTACAGGTCAAAAAATAACTTCGCAAAAGTAGTATTTATAGTCTTATTTAAAAATAATTGGATTAAAAAAATAGTGAAGCCGGCACTCTGCCACGGTGACACCCTAAAGGTTGCCGCAGCCGTTTCTTTTCTTAACTTTGGGCCTCGGAAAGCAACTAACGGTAATCATGCATCTTGCCAGGATTGAACTGACGAACTTCAAGAACTATGAAGAGGTGGCCCTCGATTTTTCTCCCGGGTTCAACTGTTTCGTGGGCAACAACGGAGTCGGGAAGACCAATATCCTGGATGCCGTTCATTACCTGTCACTTACAAAAAGTTTTTTCAATAACTCAG
>JBFYPM010000006.1:0-2811 GCA_041303295.1 Bacteroidales bacterium | reverse complement strand
GAGCGTCTTACCAGCACTCCGGCTGTAGAAAGCAATCCGCACTTTTCGCCTGACGGGAAATGGGTCGCCTTCAGCTCTAACCGGTCAGGGACCCAGGCTGTTTATATTGTACCTGTTGACGGCGGTACACCAAAAAGGCTTACCTGGCATCCGGCACCTGCAACCGTCTGCGGCTGGTCACCGGATGGTAAAAAAGTTCTTTATGCAACCTCAAGAGATAATGCACCATCATCCTATTCACGGCTGTGGACGGTTTCCGTTGAAGGAGGACCCTCAAGCACTCTGACAAGCCAGTGGGCGGCAGACGGGTCCTTCTCGCCCGACGGCAGCCAGATAATCATTGACAGGATCCAACGCTGGGATGTTGAATGGCGCAACTACCGGGGAGGACAGAATACACCACTCGTCCTGCTGGACCTGGCAGATATGAGCGAAAAACTCATACCCAACGAATCAACATTTGACATTCAGCCATTATGGTTGAATAATACTGTTTACTTCCTGTCAGACCGAGACCGGACTTCAAACATATGGTCATACTCACCACCAACGGGTGATCTGAAACAGGTGACTCACTTCACAGGATCAGATATTAAATGGCTCAACGGTCATGGCAACATTCTTGCCTATGAACGTGACGGCTACCTGCATACCCTTGATCTCTCAACCAATGAATCACATCAGCTGAATATTACTGTCACTGCTGATTTCCCATGGGCTGAAACCAAATGGACCGATGTAACAAAAAATGCAACAAGTGTCTCAATCTCGCCAACGGGGAAAAGAATTATTCTGGAAGCACGCGGGGAGATATTCACAGTGCCGGCAGAAGACGGTGACGCAAGAAATATAACCCGTACTTCCGGAGCAGCTGATCATGCTCCGATATGGTCACCTAAAGGTAATGAAGTGGCATGGTTCTCCGATGCCGGAGGCAAGGGATATAATCTGCTCATTGCATCACAGGATGGTCTGACGGAACCAAGAACCATCTCAATCGGTGCATCGAAAATGGCATGGGAACCAGCATGGTCACCTGACGGGAAACTTATTGCTTTTGTCGATGATAAAGTAAGAGTAAGGATCGTGGATGTCGAAAAAGGAACCATTAAAACAGTTGAAACTGCGGCAGCAAATACAGAGAGAGGTAATATGGGCCTGGTATGGTCACACGATTCCCGCTGGCTGGCCTATACAAAAACAGGAGCAAATAACTTCAGGCAGATTAAGGTGTGGTCGGCAGCAAACGACAGTATATACTCTTTAACCAATTCATTCGCCGACTCATTTTCTCCGGCATGGGACAGGGACGGAAAACATTTGTATTTCCTTGCCAGTACGAATCTTGCACTCGGTTCAGGATGGGCAAATACAAGCGCCATAACCTCCGACCCCGATTATGCCGCATATATTATTAACCTTAAAAAGGACGATCCATCGCCTTTCATTCCGCGCAGTGATGAAGAAACAGTAAAAGAGGAGAAAAAGCCGGAGCCCGCTGTTAAGAAACCGGTTAAGGGTAAACAGCCTGAAAAATCGGATAAGGATACCACAAGCGTGGCGAAGAAAGAGGCTGTAACTGTCTCAATAGACTTTGTTAATATTGAACGGAGAACCATTACAATGCCTTTGGCAAGGGGAAACTATAGCATGATAATGAGTGGCCCGTCCGGAACAGCATTCATTGGTGAGCAGAAAGAGGGATTAAACGGTTTCGTGATCCAGAAATTCACCCTTGAAAAGCGCGAAGCAAAAGAGTTCCTTGGCAGCGCAAGCCAGGTTTCCGTTTCAGCAGACGGTAACAAAATGCTTGCCCGGACAGGCAGCGACTGGAAGATAATGAATACCTCGTCAGCTACCGGTGCTGATGGAAAGCCGGTCAAACTGGCCTTGAAAATGCTTCTCGACAGGTCGGAGGAATGGAAACAGATATTTGAGGAGGCATGGCGATATGAAAAGGATTATTTCTACGATCCCGGAATGCATGGAAGAAACTGGAACGAAGTTTATGAACAGTATGCTCCCCTTATTCCTTATGTCAGGCACCGTGCCGATCTGACATACATTCTTGACCAGATAAACGGAGAACTGTCAGTGGGACACAGCTTTGTCTTCGGAGGTGACTTCCCTGAGGTTGACAAGCCGTCTGCCGGATTGCTCGGCGCAGATCTTGTCCCTGAGAACAACCGCTGGAAGATCAGGCGTATCTATACAACTGAAAGCTGGAACCCTGAATTATCAAGCCCTCTCGACAGGCCGGGCATAAAAATCGAAGAAGGCTATTATCTCGTGGGAATTAATGGGAAAGAAATGACAGCAACAGAGGATCCCTGGCAACTTCTTGACGGCACTCTGGATGTGCAGACCACTCTGCATATCAATAAGACCCCAGATTTTGTCGGATCATGGAAGGAAGTCGTTAAGCCAATCGCCAATGAATCAAACCTCCGCCAGAGAGCATGGGTTGAAGATAACCGCCGGATGGTTGACAAACTCTCAGAAGGAAAACTGGCCTACGTATGGGTGCCAAACACCAGCGGCGCCGGATTTGTCTCATTCAACAGGTATTACTTTGCCCAGCAGGATAAAAAGGGTGCCGTAATTGATGAACGCTTTAACGGCGGTGGCCTGCTTGATGACTACATGGTTGATCTGATGAACCGCCGTTTGAGGGCTTCGGTCACCAATGAGGCTCCCGGAGGAATCCCCTTCCGTCTGCCTGCAGGTATTCTCGGCCCAAAGGTGCTCTTGATAAACGAAATGTCAGGTTCGGGAGGCGACTTCTTCCCCTGGGTATTCCGCCAGCAAAAG
>JBFYPM010000005.1:0-5309 GCA_041303295.1 Bacteroidales bacterium | reverse complement strand
TGAAAAATGCCAGCACCGGTAAGATCAATCCGGATACTACCCCGGTAAGGGCATTGTTGAAACGCTGTGCAGACCACATGTCAGAATTTGGTTTTAAGTGTGCTGATGAAAGAGTGTGCTGTCATATCTGTACTTACAGGCACCACTGAGACATAACCGTTTTGTATAGCCCATTCATCAGTATCAGTTGCTTCTGGTTCATGATTAATGAATCTGCCCGTGAGCCAGTAGTATGTCTTGCCTGCAGGGTCCTTTCTCTTTTCGAACTCCTCCTGCCAGCTGCCCATTGCCTGGCGGACAACCACCATGCCTCTTATCTCTGAAGCAGGCACTACCGGAATATTTACATTCAGGCATATTCCATCCGGCAGTGCTTCGCGAAGGAGCTGTCTGCAAACCTTGCGAATATACTCTTCGCATACCGAGAAATCAGCCGTTGCTGAATAACTGTTAAGGGAGAATCCCACAGAGGTGATCTTGTAGAGGCAACCTTCAAGAGCTGCTGCCATTGTTCCCGAATAGAGAACGCTTGCCGAAGCGTTTGAACCGTGGTTTATGCCTGAGACGATTAGGTCAGGCCGGCGTTCAAGGAGCTGATTTACGGCCAGCTTAATCCCGTCAGTTGGGGTTCCGCTGCATGCATACACCCTCTTGCTGTCATCCTCCTCCAGCAGCTTGACTCTCAGGGGCTGCTTGACGGTTAGTGCCTGTGACATTCCGCTGCGGCTCTCGGTGGCTGATATGACCACAAGCTTGCCAAACTCTTTCATGGTGTTTATGAGTGTGCGGAGACCGGCGGCATAAAGGCCGTCATCATTTGTTATCAGTATCAGTTTGTCTTCTGCTTCTACTTTCATGTGGCATTTTATTGACGTGCAAATATAACGATAATGATCAACCAATTAATAAAGCCTGTGTGATGCCTCTAACCTTTTTTCCTTACTTTTGCATGTCATAAAAAACAGATAATTGTACTGCAATGAAGATTTCTTATAACTGGCTCAGGGAGTATCTTGACTTCGATGCCGGGACTGATGAGCTTTCGGCTATTCTTACAAGCCTCGGTCTTGAGGTTGAAGGGGTTGAGGAGTGGGTCTCCGTCAGGGGAGGAATGAAAGGGGTTGTTGTAGGCAGGGTACTGACATGCGGAAGGCACCCAGATGCTGACAGGCTTAGTGTTACCACCGTTGATGTCGGGGGCACCGAGCCTCTGCAAATCGTCTGCGGTGCACCCAATGTTGCTGCCGGACAGCTTGTTCCTGTTGCAGTGACGGGTGCCATGGTCTTCCACGGTAATGAGCAGTTTGAGATCAAACGTTCAAAAATACGGGGTCAGCTCTCGGAAGGAATGATCTGTGCAGAGGATGAGCTGGGTATAGGAAATGACCATGAAGGAATAATAGTCCTCGATGGCTCCGCTACTGTCGGATCACCGGCAGCTGAATATTTTGGAGTGGCAAGTGACACTATATTTGAGATAGGGTTAACTCCCAACAGGATAGATTGCAGTTCACATTTTGGGGTGGCACGCGACCTTGCAGCCTTCTTTAACCTTCAGAAACCTGTGAGGGCAAAGCTGCCAGAGATTACCGGTTTCAGAAAGGACAGGGAAGATGGTGCTATCAGCGTCACTGTAGAGGCGGCGGATGCCTGCATAAGGTATTCGGGACTGACAGTCAGGGGCATCACCGTGGGCCCCTCACCTTCATGGCTTCAGAACAGGCTGAGGTCCATTGGACTGAATCCCATCAATAATGTAGTTGACATCACCAACTTCGTGCTGCATGAGACAGGGCAGCCGCTGCATGCTTTTGATGCATCAGCCATCACCGGGAACAGGGTGATAGTCAGGAAGCTGCCCGAAAGGACGAAATTCGTTACACTCGACGGCGTGGAGCGCGAGCTCTCCTCGGCGGATCTGATGATCTGCAATGAGAATGAGGGTATGTGCATAGCAGGCGTATTTGGCGGGCAGAAATCAGGGGTAACTTCTGCCACCACCGATCTCTTCCTTGAGAGCGCCACCTTCAGCCCGGTGTCAGTGCGCCGTACCTCCCGCAGGCATGATTTGCATACCGACGCCTCATACCGGTTTGAAAGAGGCACTGACCCCGGGATGACAATATATGCCCTCATGAGGGCTGCCTTGCTCGTACAGGAGCTGGCCGGAGGAGAGATTGCCGGAGATATTGCGGATATTTATCCTTCTCCTGTACACAGAGCCGTTGTAAGGTATTCTCTTAACCGCATGACAAGACTGATCGGCAAAAGTATTCCTGTTGAGACGGTCAAAACTATCCTCTACAGCCTTGACATACATATAACTGACGAGACATCTGACATTTTAACCCTTGAGATTCCACCCTATCGTGTGGATGTGACCCGGGAAGCAGATGTAACTGAAGAGGTGCTGAGAATCTATGGTTATGACAATATCGGTATCAGCAGCGAGATGCATTCCATGCTTTCACACACAAACAAGCCTGACCGTGAGAAGGTGGCGGCCAACATGGCCGAACTCCTTTCCGGGAACGGATTCGCCGAGATAATGTGCAACTCGCTGACCCCGGCGGCATGGTTTGAAACAACTGGCGACTTTGACACCAGCGCCATGGTGAAACTGGCCAATCCGCTCAGCAGTGACCTCAACGTCTTGAGGATGTCACTGCTTCCAGGCATGCTCAGTACGGTATCATGGAACATCAACAGACAGAACAGCGACCTGAGATTGTATGAGCTCGGCAATATCTACAGCAGGAAACCTGGAAAGGGGACGATGGAGATTACTGATAATTTCAACGAACGGCAGGTCCTGGCTATGGCTCTCACCGGCAACATCCACGGGAAGAGATGGAATGCAGCAGAATCACCGGCCGGGTTCTTCCACATCAAGAGCTACACCGAACTGGTACTTTCACGCTTCGGAATCACCGGAAGAGAGAACTTCGCAGTAGAGGATAATTCAGGATGGTTCACTGAAGGGCTGAAATACACTGTCGGAGGACTTGAAACTGCATCCTTCGGCCGGGTCTCAAAGAAATACCTTGCCATGTTTGACATAAGGCAGGATGTCTGGTATGCCGAGATCCTATGGGAAAACATCATCCGGACAATAAAAGGCAGGCAGATCCGCTTTTCTGAGCTGCCAAAGTACCCATGGGTTCGTCGCGACCTTGCCCTTTTACTGGATAAATCAATATCATTCAGCCAGATACGTGACCTGGCCTTCAAGACTGAAAGGAATATCCTGCAGGAGGTTGACCTGTTTGATGTGTACGAAAGCGATGCAATTGGCAGAGACAAGAAATCGTACGCTGTCAGTTTCATCCTCCATGATGAGCGGCAGACTCTCACCGAAAAAAGCATTGAAAAGGTGATGAGCGCGCTCATCAAGGCATTTGAGCGTGAGTTCAGTGCAACTTTGAGATGAGAAAGCTGGGCGGAAAGACATATAATTACCTTTCTCTTGTCAAATTCAGTCACACTGTCTTTGCGATGCCCTTTGCCCTGATCGGGTATTTTCTGGGAGCCACCCAGCCAGGCTATGGTTTCACCCTGAGGACATTCCTCCTGGTACTTGCCTGCATGGTCTTTGCCCGTAGCGCAGCCATGGCTTTCAATAGGTATGCCGATGTGCATTTTGACAGCCTAAACCCAAGGACTGCCGGAAGGGAGATACCTGCAGGGAAGATCTCTAAGCGCAACGCCCTGGTGTTTGTTATAGCCAGCTCCATCCTCTTCATCGTTGCCACAGCCTTCCTGAACAGGCTTACACTCATCCTGTCGCCTGTAGCGCTGCTGATCATTCTCGGATACAGTTATACGAAGAGATTCACCTCTCTGTGCCACATAGTGCTTGGTCTCGGTCTGAGCCTTGCGCCCATCGGAGCCTACATCGCCGTAACAGGGACGTTTGCACTGCTACCTCTTATCTATTCCCTGATTGTCATTACGTGGGTCAGCGGTTTTGACATCATCTATTCACTTCAGGATGATCAGTTTGACCGTGAGACCGGACTCTACTCCATTCCTGCAGTGATGTCAAGGAGGGAGTCGCTGACTGTATCAGCAGCCCTTCATTCGGTTTCGTTTATGCTTGTTTCTACCGCAGGACTGATCGGGCAGGGGGGTATTGTTTTCTGGATCAGTGCCCTGATATTTACTGGAATGCTGGCCTACCAGCACCTTATTGTGAAACCTGATGACCTGAGCAGGGTAAACCTGGCTTTCGCCACCACAAATGGGGTGGCCGGTGTCATATTCGGACTGGGAGTAATCCTGGACCTCCTTATTTTCTAAAATTTAAAGATGAAAGAGACACCAAGGAGCTCTTTGAACTGGACCATTGGAACCTTCTTCTGCTTTCCATCGGTACCAAGCACCGGTTCACCGTCATCAAAGACAGGAAGCATGGTATCATCATCATAAATGAGATGCACATTCAACCTCAGGTCGGTGAACCAGTTCAGGCTGGTTGTCGCAATCATCTCCCACTCCACATCCACATTCTGCGGCTTCGAAAGAAAATTACTGAAGAGCTGCAGCCTGTTGCTCATGTTCACCTTTTCAAAGAGTACAACCTTGCTGCTCAATGTCAGATAGGCCCCAAGCTCGTTCTTTGACCATTTGTCAGCCGCAATACCGTATTTGGTCTGATTGATGTGCGCCGTGTCAGGAACGAATGTCCCCTTATATGACACCGGTGAAAAGCTGATGAAGGTGTTCTTGTCTGGCTTGTATTCAAGGCCATAGCCAAAAAGGAAAGTTGCAGGATTAAAAAATTTCGACACCATAACCGAATCATTGGGATAGTTGTAACCCGGCAGGAACTGGGTCTTAAACTGGAAAAGGCCGCTGAGGTCAAATTTCCCAAAGGCTTTATGGTTGATCTTTGAGTTGATCTCAAGGATATCAAGGTTTTTACGGATGTCTGCCTTTCTTCCCGAAGCCTGCAGTCCCAGGGCAAACCTGGCTGAGGTGGCTGAATTGACCTTTGTGACCTTGTTGGTGTAATTCATGGCAGAGGTCACATCCAGTACCGAGGATATGTTGTTTTCACCCCCTTTTGCCCAGTTGGCGATCACTCCCTGAGAGAGCAGGTAGGAGATGTCGGTTCTGAACTTCCACAGCTCCGGTTTGATTCTGCTGAGCACCACCCTGCGCAAGTTCTCTTCTATGGCGGTAGTGACGTTTACGCGGGAGTCAACATACCTGTCATGCCATACCTGCTTCTTAAAAAGCACACCCTCCTCTGCCCTGAGAGAGATGGTATTTCTTGAAGGGCTGCCCAGCCATACGGTTACCGAATC
>JBFYPM010000004.1:0-12798 GCA_041303295.1 Bacteroidales bacterium | reverse complement strand
CCATCCTGATGATCAGGCCATTCAGCGCAAAACATCAGTGGTCCGCGCTGGATTGCATATCTGCCCGCATCCTCTTTTACCTTGTCATCTGCAACAACAGTCCTTACGGGCATTGGAAGATAAAGCTCAACCCTGTCGCCCTTCTTCCATTTCCGGTTGATTGTAACATAACCGTCTGTCACAGAGGTTTCCGGTGCCTCTCCGTTAACCAGAAGGGAGTATTCCTCATTAAATGATTTGGTAAATTCATACAGTCCGCCGGGCATGGCTTCATTGCGTGCCCAGCCAGGAATACGGATGTGCAGGGCAAAGGCCCTCTCTTTAGCAGGACTGACCGTCATTGTCACCTTGCCGTCCCATGGGTACATTGTCTCCTGAGTAAACGAAACAGAATTTTTTGCAAAACTTATCTCAGCCTCGTTTGATGCAAAGAGGTTCACAAAAAGGTCATTGTCAGTGACCGAATAAATATAACCGGGAATCGCAGGTATGAACCTGCAGACATTTGACGGGCAGCAGGCACAGCCGAACCATGGTGACCTCCCATGACGGCCATCAGACTCCAGGGGATTCGGGTAAAAGAACCTGTCGCCTGAAAGGCTGACACCAGAGAGGGCTCCGTTGTAAAGAGTCTTTTCAAGGATATCAAAGTATTTGCCTTCACCGTGCATAGAGAACATTCTGTGGTTGAAAAAGATACTGCCTATTGAAGCACATGTCTCACAGTAAGCGGTCATGTTCGGCAGGTGGTACGGCTCGGCGAATCCCTCGTTGCCACCACTGGCACCAATGCCTCCTGTGATGTACATCTTCCTGTGAACAAGGTCCTCCCATATCTTTGTGATTGCACTGACATACGCTTCATCACCAAGTATGGAAGCCACATCAGCCATACCAGAATACATATATGTGGCTCTTACTGAATGTCCTACCGCCTCGGTCTGGTCAACCACCTTTTTGTGGCTCTGTGCATATTCATCACCGTCATCACGTGTGCCGCGGGCATCAAGAAAGAATTTTGCAAGATCAAGATACCTTCTCTCGCCGGTTACCCTGTACAATTTTACCAGCCCCATCTCTATCACCTGGTGTCCGGGATAGCTGACGAAGGCATCCCATCCAAAATCCTTATCTACCAGGTCAGCCGATTTAAGTGAAATCTCCAGCAGCTCCCTCTTCCCGGTTGCCTGGTAATATGCAACGGCAGCCTCATACATGTGCCCCAGGTTGTATAACTCGTGGCTGAGTATGTTGGTTTTTTCCCATCTCTTCCCCTCAGCCCATTCATGAATCTTACCGTAACCCATCTCCGCAATGGTACGGTTGGTGTAGAGGTAACCGTCATCCTCCTGCGCAAGGCCGATCTTCCATATTAACGAATCAACATATGCCTCCAGTGCCGGGTCGGGATAGGTCTGAAGTGAGTAGGCAGCGCCTTCTATTATCTTTGTGACGTCGGAGTCATCAAAAGGATAAATTGTCTGAAATGCCCCGGTGTCAAGTCTGCCCGCAATCTCGAAGTTCTTTACCCTTCCGGTAGATTCACAGTAGCCAAATGCAATGGGTATTGTCACTTCATGGTTCTTTTTTATGCGCGGTGCCCAGAAGTTGTCGGTCATTTTCACCGAGGTGAAAGGAACCGGCCGGATGGGATAGTTCTCATCATCTCCGGTGTCTGCACATGAAGTCATGGCAAACAAGACAATTGCTGCAATAGTTATTTCATGGACCACCCTATTCATAAACCATTATTTTTCTGATTTAATCCATACCGTCATTTCACCACGGCCCCTGTTGGCCCATGAATAATAAGGGACTGCCTTTACCTTCTTTCCCTCCCCTGAGGGGACTTTCGCCATAAAGGTCAGTGTACCCACCCCTCCAAGAAGGTCAGGTTCAAATGCAAATTCCACCTGTGTGTCACTATCAACGGTGAGCTCTCGTACCGGACCATTATCTGCCTCCTCAAGACAGTAGACAACAGGTCCCACTCCCACAGCCACCCTTCCCCTGTCAGCCTCAACCTCCTCCCTTGCCACGATGAAGCGTGGCTTCATCGGCAGGGTGACTTCAACAATGTCTCCCCTGTTCCAGTTCCTTTGAATGACTGCAAAACCGTCTGCGGTTCTCGCCTTTGCTCTTTTGCCGTTGATTTCTATCCGCAGCCTGTTATCCGGACGGGTAATGTATTTGTAAAGGCCACCTTCGAATGGTGCCTTGCCGGTCCAGGACGGGATGCGTATACCAAGACTGAAGAGGCTGCCGTCACTGTCAGGGTCAACACTGATTTTGACAGCGCCGCTCCACGGATAATCCGTCTCCTGTTTAATGACGACTTCTCCACCGATAGTTGTCAGTCTCGCCTCCGAACTGATGAAGAGGTTTACGTTCACTCCCTCATCAGAAAGTGACCACACGTACTGTTTAAGGGTGGGCATGAAGCGTGCAACATTGACCGGGCAGCATGAGCAGTCAAACCAGCCTGCCCGCTCAAAGGTCCCGTCGGATTCCAGGGGATTGGGATAAAAGAAGTGGCATCCGTCACTCCCGATACCTGAGATAAGTCCGTTGTAAAGAGTGCGCTCCAGTACATCAAGGTATTTTGCATCACCTGTCGCCCTGTAAAGACGGTGGTTCCAGAAAACATTCGCAACCGATGCGCATGTCTCGGTATAGGCTGTCATGTTTGGGAGCTCGAAGGACTCACCGAATGCCTCGCCGTGTTCCTTTGAACCTATGCCACCGGTGATGTAGATCTTACCGCGGGTCACATCTTCCCATATTCTGTCCGATGCTTCAAGATACCGGTTATAACCGCTCTCCTCCGAGATATCAGCCATGGCGGTATACATATATGCTCCCCTGACGGCATGACCGACAGCCTCTGACTGTTCAAGAACAGGCTTGTGCATCTGCAGGTAGACCGAGTCATTGTAAACCTCAAACCTGCTTCCCTCAGGATGGTGTACATACTCACCGGGTCTGCCCCGAACATCAAGGAAGAACTGCGCCAGCTCAAGCCATTTACTCTCACCTGTAAGCCTGTAGAGCTTGATCAGTCCTATCTCAATCTCCTGGTGACCCGGAGCAATCTCCCTCTTGCCCCAGCCAAACTCATTATTAACAAGCTCAGCATTCCTGAGAGCAACATTTATAAAGGCATAAGAGCCGGTAGCCAGGTGATGTGCTATTGCAGCCTCGTACATATGTCCGGCGTTATACAGTTCATGGCTTACACGCTCGTCAATCCATCTCTCCCTCCCTGCTCCCGGAGCCATATTCAGAGGATCAATAGTACGGGTGGTGTAGAGATAGCCATCCTTCTCCTGAGCGGAGGAGATAAGCGTCACAAGACTGTCTACATACCGGCGCAACGCCGGGTCAGGAGTCTCCATGAGGGAATAACAGGCACCTTCAATAATCTTGAAGACATCTGAATCATTATACCGTTGGCCAGTATGCATGCCATTTTTCAGTCCGCCGGCAATGGCGAAATTGTCAATGCGTCCTGTCTGCTCGCATTGCATGAAGACATAGGGAATGGTTTTAACCCTGTTCAGTTCGATTTTGGGTGACCAGAAACTATCCCTGATAAGCACCTCACCCGGAGCAGGCGTTGACAGCCAGCGTATGAGCTCCTCCTCTTCCTCACGGATACCGCATGATACTATGCAAAGTGATATGATCAGGTATATCAGATACTTGTATCTCAACCTCTTACCTCTTTTCTTATGAGCTTAAGCCGCTTCATGACATCATTGGCACCGCGGCCGAAATAATCGTGCAGTAACCGGTATTCTGCAAACAGCTTTTCATAGGCCTGCACATTGCCTGCTACCGGTTTGTAAGTGTAATTCTTGACTTTTGCCATGACTTTAGCAGCCTCCTGTATTGTGTCGAATCCTCCTGCTGACTTTCCGGCAGCAACTGCTCCGAACATAGCAGAGCCGAGAGCCGGTGCCTGCGGTGAACCGGAGATCTTTATCTCCCTTCCGATAACATCGGCATATATCTGCATCACGAAGGAGTTCTTCTCCGCTATGCCTCCGGCTGCATAGAACTCATCAACAGGTACTCCATTCTCTTCAAAAGTGTCTATGATCATCCTCGTGCCGTATGCAGTGGCTTCAATGAGTGCGCGGTAGATCTCCTCAGGTTTGGTGGCCAGTGACATTCCGAGGATCATACCGGTGAGGTCAACATCTACAAGCACTGACCTGTTCCCGTTCCACCAATCAAGCGCCACGAGCCCGCTCTCTCCAGGTTTCAGCCTGGCAGCCTTCTCCGTCAGAAGGGCATGGAGGTCTATTCCCCTGGCATCAGCCTCTGCCTTGTAGTCAGCCGGGGTACAGTTCTCGACGAACCACTGGAAATGATCGCCCACACAGCTCTGCCCTGCTTCATAACCGAAAAATCCTTCAATGATTCCGTCTTCCACCACACCGCACATGCCGGGGACCTCCTTCTCAGTCTCGCCCAGGAGCATGTGACACGTTGATGTCCCGATGATAGCGAGCATTTTTCCTGCTGATGTGATACCCACAGCCGGGATAGAGACGTGAGCATCAACATTAGCTGCCGCTACGGCAGTACCTTCCTTCAGCCCTGTCAGAAGTGCTGCCGCAGGAGAGATGACCCCTGCTTTTGTTCCAACCGGTATGAGTTTTCGCGAAAGCTTATCATCAACCAGCCTCTCCATCTTTGGGTGAAGCGCCTTGAAGAAGTCACCGGAAGGATATCCGTCGTGCTTGTGCCAGATGGCTTTGTAACCGGCAGTGCAGGTGTTGCGGCTCTCCGTTCCGGTCAGCTGCCATACCACCCAGTCGGCAGCTTCAATGAAACGCGCTGCGGTATCATAGAGAACAGGATCCTCATTAACCGTCTGCCATATCTTCGGTATCATCCATTCTGAGGATATCTTCCCGCCATAGCGCTTCAGGAACCTCTCTCCCCTCTCTTCGGCCACGGCATTCAGCCTGTTAGCCTCGTCCTGGGCTGCGTGATGCTTCCATAACTTGATCCAGGCGTTGGGCCTGCTGCTGAACTCATCCAGAAAGCAGAGAGGTGTGCCATCTGCCATGACCGGCAGCATGGTGCATGCCGTAAAGTCGATGCCTACTCCTGCAATCTGATCAGGGGTCACAGAAGCTTTCTTCATCACTTCCGGGATAGTAATACGAAAGACATCAAGGTAATCGCGCGGATGCTGCAATGCCCAGTCTACACCAAGTGGTGTGCCGTCAGGCAATTTGTCATCCATCACTCCGTGAGTATACTCGTGAACGGCCACAGCCACCTCTTCGCCGGTGGTGATATCAACAAGAACCGCTCTTCCGGAAAGGGTGCCAAAATCTACACCTATTGAATATTTATGCATGATAATTTGACTTTTTTTAGTTTATTTCTTCTGTCCATAGTAGGCATTTCTTCCATGCTTGCGGAGATAATGCTTGTCAAGCAGGTGCCGGTCTATCTCTTGTGACGGTGCGATACTGACTGACAGGGCCGCAATGCGTGCCACCTCCTCCAGGATTACGGCATTGTGTACCGCCATGGCAGGAGTGACACCCCATGTGAACGGTGCATGTGAGTTGACAAGCACTGCCGGCATTGTAAGCGGATCTCTGCCTGCAAGTACCTCGGCTATCACCAGGCCGGTGTTGTACTCATAGTCCGTCTCTGTCTCTTTGGCCGTAAGTCTCCTGGTCACCGGCACCGGACCGTAGAAATAGTCTGCATGGGTCGTCCCCAGGCATGGTATCGCCCTGCCGGCCTGAGCCCATGCGGTGGCATGGGTGGAGTGAGTGTGCACAACACCACCTATCCCCGGAAAGGCTTTATACAGTGCCAGGTGAGTGGGCGTATCAGTGGAGGGGCTCATTGTGCCCTCAATAACGGTGCCGCTGAGATCCGTTACCACCATATCACTGATGGTCATATCACTGTATGATACGCCTGATGGTTTGATGACCATAAGACCAGAAGCCCTGTCAAAGCCGCTGACATTACCGAAGGTCATTATGACCAGTCCGTGACTGACTAGTTCGAGGTTCGCCCTGAAAACATCCTCCTTAAGCTTTTCGAGCATGATGATAATTTTTAAATGTTAATCCCGCTAAAGAAGCCTCACTGTCAGCTTACGGAGAGGTTGAAAAAGAAGCCGTTCCTGGCCAGCTCCGTGTATTTTGGTTCGTTGAACCTGAAATACCAGGCTCCCTTCTTTGATGTCTCCTTCTCTTTTTCTTCCTGTTTCTCAAGGAGCTCCATTGACAGTATCTTCTTCCTGAAATTACGCTTGTCTATTGGCCTTTGATAAATAGCCTCATACAGGTTTTGAAGCTGTACAAGGGTAAACTTCTCCGGAAGCAGCTCAAATCCCACCGGTCTTACCTTGACTGTCTCCACCAGTTCAGTGAGAGCCCTGTCAACCATTTTCCGATGGTCAAAGATCAGGTCCGGGAGGTTTGATATTGATCTCCAGTGAGCCCCGTTATGTCTTCGAATCTCCGGATCCAACTCATGTATCCCAATGAGTGTGAAATAGGCGGTTGATATAACCCTTGCCCCCGGATCACGATCGGTATCACCATAAGTGTAGAGCTGTTCCATGTACAGGTCCGTGAGCCCTGTCAGGCTGCAGAGCACACGGCAGGCAGCGTCGTCAAGGCTCTCCTTTTCCTGGACAAAACCACCTGCCAGCGACCACTGACCGAGGGCAGGCTCAAAGCTCCTCTTTATCAGAAGCAGCTTGAGCTCCTTCTCTGAAATATCGTATCCGAAAATAATACAATCTACTGCAAGGAAATGCCTGGGTTGCCTGGAATATAAATGGATCATAGTCCTTTATTCAGATGATAGTAAATGTCATTCCACCTGAGCTCTTTCTTAAACTGCTCAATCTCGCATTTCCCGTCAATCAGCACGAACTCCGAACCGGTCATTGCTGCGAAGTCAGCCAGATGTTCAGCCGTAAGAGCCTGGCTGAATGAGGTATGATGGGCCCCGCCGGCATAAATCCAGGCTGTTGCTGCGGTCTTGAGATCCGGCTCGGGCTTCCACAGTACGCTTGCTACCGGCAGTTTAGGCATCGGCGGACACTCGACCACCTTCATGGTGCTGACGATGAGCCTGAAGCGGTCACCCATCTCAACCATGGAAGCTGCGATGGCCTTCCCCAAACTGGCTTTGAAGACCAGCCGGGCCGGGTCTGCCTTTCCTCCAATACCGAGTGGATGGACCTCCAGAGCGGGCTTGCCAGCTGCAATGGATGGACACACTTCCAGCATGTGGGCGCCAAGGATGGCCATATTCTTCGGATCAAGATGGTAGGTGTAGTCCTCCATGAATGAGGTACCCCCCTTCAGACCCTGAGCCATAACCTTCATCGAGCGCACCAGCGCCGCCGTCTTCCAGTCGCCCTCGGCACCAAAGCCGTAACCGTCAGCCATCAGCCTCTGTACTGCCAGGCCCGGCAGCTGAATAAGGCCGTGAAGGTCTTCAAAGTTAGTGGTGAATGCTTTAAACCCTCCCTTCTCAAGGAATGCGCGCATACCGGCCTCTATGCGGGCTGCCTCCTTTATGGCAGGTGCTGAGAGCACCTTGGCCGGAGCCTTGTATTCATCACCGTACTGTTTAACCAGTGCGCTTATCTGCTTATCGGATACCTTGTTGACTGCATCAACCAGATCACCCACACCGTAACCGTGAACCTGATACTCGAGGCTGAGCTGTGCGGAAACCTTATTTCCTTCCGTTACTGCAACGTCACGCATGTTATCTCCGAAGCGGGCAACCTTCAGCGAGCGGGCATCCAGAGCCGCCATAGCAGCACGTGACCATGCGCCTATGTCACTAAGGACCTCTTTATCCTGCCAGTGGCCAACAACTACCTTGCGTTCAAGCCTGAGCCGCGAGCAGATATATCCGAACTCGCGGTCGCCGTGTGCCGACTGGTTCAGGTTCATGAAATCCATATCAATTTCTGACCAGGGTATGTCGCGGTTATACTGGGTATGGAAGTGCAGCATCGGTTTATTAAGCCGCTTCAGGCCTGATATCCACATTTTAGCGGGAGAGAATGTGTGCATCCAGGCAATAAGTCCGGCACAATCCGGCGAATTGTTTGCCTCAAGGCAGATAGCCGTTATGGCGTCTGCCGTGGTAAGAACCGGCTTGAAAACCACCCTGACCGGATTAAACTCAGACTTGTCAAGAGCAGCCGCAATAGCCTTTGAATCAGCATTTACCTGTTTGAGTGTCTCCTCACCGTACAGATGCTGGCTGCCTGTGATGAACCATAATTCAAATTTTTCTTTTTTCATTTCTTAAAATATGTGATGAATTCAATGTCTTACTAGTTCCAGAAATAGGCATAGAATGCGATAATTACCGTAATAATTACCCCAGATGTTATCACATCCCACTTGTTCCAGCTTGCTCGGGTAAGAGCCTTCTGTTCGGCAGTAGCGGACCCGAGGTAGAGCCCTGTGATTTTGCTCTCGGCAATTCTTGGAGTAAAGTAACTCACGATTATCATTACTATAATGACTATAGCAAAGTTGATGATCTCATAATGCAGCCAGTTGGTTCCTACAAATACCTGGTATATAGATCCGTCAGGGTCAAGTGAGCCCTTGAATATTGTAAATACGAGGCGGGCCATACCGATGGTGAACCCTGTCAGAAGACCTGTAAGACCAGCTGCCGGTGTAACTTTCTTTGAAAGGATTCCAAGAAGGAATGCCGCGGCAATGCCGGGAGCCAGCAGAGACTGGACATCCTGCAGATATGCGTAGAGGACCTTCCCGATACCTTTCATGACGGGGATCCAGAGTATACCGAGGATAACCACTACAATCGTAGCAATACGTCCCACCCTCACAAGCTCAGTTTCGGGAGCCTTCGGCTTGTATTTCTGGTAGAAGTCTATTGTAAAGAGGGTTGCGGATGAATTAAACAGCGATGCCAGCGAACTCATAAGCGCTGCAAGGATTCCTCCGACGACCAGTCCTTTAAAACCCATAGGCAGAAGCTCCTTCACCAGTGTGGAGAAGGCGGAGTCAGAACTCGTAAGATTAATGACCCCCTGCTGGTCCAGTGCATAGGCAATCATTCCGGGGATAAGAAAAATAAAGACAGGAGTCAGCTTCAGAAAACCGCCAAATATCGCTCCACGGCGTGCCTGCGTCTGGTCGCGTCCTGAAAGCACGCGCTGTACAATATACTGATCAGTACACCAGTACCAGAAACCGATTATGGCAGAGCCAAGAAGTACTCCGGTCCACGGATAGGTTGCATCCTTCGGAGACCTTATTAGCTGAGTCATGGTATCTCCGAATTCATTAACGGGAACAGCCCGGCAGATATGCATCAGTTCATCCCATCCGCCAACTTTTATGAGCCCGGCTACGAGAACAGCGATAGATCCTGCGAGGAGAATCGGAGTCTGCAGCACCGAGGTCCACAACACTGCCTTCATGCCTCCAATGGCTGTGTATATTCCTGTGACCACAACGAGACCGATGGCGCTTATCCAGAAGAAATCAATGCCCCAGACTGATTCAATGCCAAATACATCCTTGAATACAACACCGCCTGCATATACCGTGACGGCAACCTTCGTGAGTACATAGCTTACCAATGAGATGATGGAAAGTACGGAGCGCGAGGCTTTGTTGTATCTCCTCTCAAGAAACTCGGGCATTGTGAATACCCCGCTACGCGCGTAGAACGGAACAAACAGCCAGCCGAGGAGCAGTATAAGCCATCCGTGCATCTCCCAGTGGGCCATGGCCATACCTGATGAGGCACCGGCACCTGCAAGCCCTACAAGGTGTTCAGAGCCGATGTTTGAGGCGAAAATGGATGCGCCAATTGCAATCCATGTAGCGTCACGGCCTGCAAGAAAGTAGTCTGTGGATGTTTTGCTCTTTGAACGTATTGAAATAATAACAAAAACAACCAACGCGAGGACAAATGCCCCCAGTACGATCCAGTCTAATAGTAACATGATTCTTTCGTTGTTTGGTTAAATATAAATTAATAATTTCCTGTCTTCAATACATGAAACCCTGAGGCCAACCCCTCAACCTCATAATTCCACCATACAATACTTCATGCCCTACGGGCAACTCCCTCACTACTGCCTGCTGCCTCTTGCCCAGTCTTCAGTCCTCAGTCCTGGCTGCTGACTGCCGATTGCCGACTGGCGACTGGCGACTGCCTAACCCCTACTGCCTGACAATGCAAGTTATATAATTTTTTAAATGTAATTAGTACACTTTTTGTAAAATATTTCCAAAAAAAATGATCTTTCATCTTTTCTTCATCTTCGATTGAATAATTTTGCTGTGTATCAGTTCAATAATCTGTCAACGATTGAACTGAAAAAAAAATAAAGAGTCTTCGGGCAAATAAAACCGGATGAATTATGAAAAAGATTAAATATCTGCTGCTGTTTGTAACCGTTATGTTCATCACCACGGTATTCATCAGTGCGCAGGAAGTTAAGGTAAAGGCAGACACAGCTACGGTCAGAACGCAGGAGCAGAAACAGGAACAGACTGAATCACAGACCCAGACACAAAAACAGGACCAGGCTGGAACAACCACCCAGGCTAAAGTTCAGAATCAGGCCAACAATGCCTCCGGAGTAAAGAAAGTACAGAGCGCAAGACCTGACTGGAGCAAGGCACGTGGTGCCCGTCCATCATCCGTTGAGCGTCCTTCCGGATCAAGAATACCCAAGGGTGCCGGTAAACCAGGTGGCGCCAAAGGGCCCGGTAATAGATAACGGCATTATCAACAGACAACATGAAGGGAAGGTATTCCACAACAGTTGCGATTGCCTGCTGGCTGATGCTGCAGACATCCATGATCAACCTGCAGGCACAGAGCCAGCCGGACACTGGTTCCTCACCGGATACTTCGTCAGCTGCCGGAAAAGGCTCGGTTCATTCTTTGTATGCCGGGGCAGGTTACGGCAACAACATGATCTACCTCGGCACAACCATGTCACAGGATCACGGTTTCGGTTACACCTCAGTTTCATACGGCCTGATGGACAAGCTTTACCTCACCGCCACGGGTTATACAATCACCGGCTTCTCCCCCTTCATTGCATACTATAACGTGGGAGCAACCTTCAATCATACCTTCAATTCATGGTTTGATATCAGCACCAGCCTTTCACGCTACAATGTGGCGGAGTCCCTGCAAGACACTCTCTTCAGTAATTTCACATATGCCGATGCCACCCTTGGCTTCGACTGGAGAATACTCTATTCGAAAATTTCAATCGGAGGCCTCTTCGCTGGCGGAAGCCAGCTCTATCTTCAGACCAGGCACTCGAGGTATTTTGAGACTCCGGCATTCGCCAAAGACAAGGCCTTCTTTGCCTTTGACCCTTATATCAATATCCTCTTCGGCAAGATGATAAGCATGGAGACTACCGGTGGAACAACTACTACAGTATCGCCCGGATACAGACCATGGAACAATAGCGGGCAGGGATCATCGACAATATATACGGAGGTTTTCGGCCCCATGGAGATCGACTTCGGCGTGCCCATCACCTTCAGCTATGACTTCTTTTCCTTCGAGATTGAGCCCGGTTATGTACTGCCACTCTATTCAGAGACGGGCACTACCGGGATGAAAGGATTTCTGTTTATGTTCAGCGCTTTCTTCAGGATTTTTTAACTTTGGTTTATGAATGTCCTGATAGTTGAAGACGAAAAGAGCCTGGCAAACGAGATTGCTTCCTTTCTCAGCAAGGAAAAGTTCCTCTGCGATGTATCGCTGACCGGCAAGGATGCATCAGAAAAGATCGCCGTCAACCTCTATGATTTTGTGCTGCTCGATCTTGGCCTTCCGGATTACGACGGGCTTGACCTGATCAGGGAAGCAAAAAAGAACAATGTTGATGTCTCCTTTATTATTATTACTGCACGCGGAGCAGTTGAAGACAGGGTCCGTGGTCTGGACCTCGGGGCTGATGACTACCTGCCAAAACCATTTGCCCTGGTTGAGCTGCATTCGCGAATCATGGCTGTGGCCAGAAGAAAATTCCAGATCACATCGCCTGATATAACACTTGGCGAATTTGTTATGGAGACACAGGCCAGGAAGCTGAAGCACAACATAACAGAGGTAGAGTTAACCCGGAAGGAATTCGACCTGCTGCACTATCTTGTGATAAACCACAACAAGGTGCTTGCCCGTCATCAGCTCTATGAGCACATCTGGGGTAACACTCTTGACGACCAGTATGACAGCAATTTCATCGACGTTCATATAAAGAATCTACGCAGGAAGCTCAATGTCCACGCACCTTCACCATGGCTCGAGACAGTAAGAGGGGTAGGTTACCGTATAAGCACAGACAGGTAATATGATCAAAGGAGCATGATGAAATTACAAACAAAACTTACCCTGTTCAACCTGCTCTCAAAACTGGTCTTCTCCGCTCTTTTTATTGGCTTCCTGCCCCTTATCATTGAACGTATCAATACCCGTCAGACTGATAATGAACTAATTGACAAGAGAGAAGAAGTAATTGACCTCATCGCGGCAGTGGGTATTGAACCCTTCATGACTTCTGCCACTAACGACGGATTCGGTAGTTATAATATACTTAAGGAGGAATTCATCAGCCTCGAAAGGGTTGATCTTGCCCAGGAGTGGAACTTCATTGATGTAACGCAGAGGCTGATCGAAGACGAAGCGATAGACTACCGAGTTCTGCACTACTCATTTAAAGTGGATGGACAACCATATCTTCTTGAGATCGGGCAAAGC
>JBFYPM010000003.1:0-20088 GCA_041303295.1 Bacteroidales bacterium | reverse complement strand
AATCGCCCAACTATCTCTACTGCAACGCCATCAACCCGAGACTCAAGGTGCTGCTACGCAATTATACCCTTAGTGATGACATCGCCTTCCGGTTCTCAAACAAAGGATGGGCGAGCTACCCGCTAACGGCAGAAAAGTACGCCTCGTGGGTGAAGGGGCTGGCTTCCACCTCAGAGATAGTAAACATATTCATGGATTATGAGACTTTCGGGGAACATCAGAAAAAGGAAACCGGAATCTTCGATTTCCTGAAACATCTGCCAGATGCCATAATCAAAAAAACACCATTCGACTTCATGACTGTGACGGAGGTAGCCGATTTTTATCAGCCAGTATCGGTGCTTCATGTTCCATCACCCATATCATGGGCAGATGAGGAGAGGGACCTGACGGCATGGATGGGCAACGAACTGCAGACTGCCGCTGTGACAAAACTCTACAGCCTGGCTGACAGGGTAGGCAAATGCAACTCCGATCAGCTCAGCCGTGACTGGGTTTACCTCCAGTCGAGCGACCACTTTTACTACATGTCAACCAAGTTTTTCTCTGACGGAGCGGTGCATGCCTATTTTAACCCCTATGAAAACCCTTATCAGGCCTTCATGAATTACATGAACGTTCTCAGTGATTTTGAGATCAGGCTTAATACCATCTGCCCGGTCAACAGCCATGAGGAGGAGGTGAGTCGCCTCTCGCAGACGATTGAGACAAAGAACCACCTCATAGTTGAGCTGCAGGAGAAGCTTACAAAGTATGAGAAGAAAGCAGGCAGTGCCAGGCTCAAAAGTGCCAGGCTCGCAAAGACTAAGGTCACTGCTAAGAAGAAAGCAGGTACTGCCGGATTGAAAAGCACAAAGGCCGCAAAGACCACCACCACTCCCGCTAAGAAAGCGGGCACTACTGGTCTGAAGAGCGCCAGACCCGCAAAGACCACAACCACTGCGGCAGTCGTTAAAAAAGCCGCACCAGTAAAAAAATCCTCGACAAAAGCTGCAACAAAGAAGAGTGCAACCAAAGTGACGGCGGTGAGGAAAAAAGCCGGCGGCAAATAGTTGTTGCGGTTTTAAGCTAAGTTTAACTGTTATACGCTTAGGCGTCTTAATTCATTATTAACTATATGGAGATGAAAGCTGATTTTTTATTTGAGACAAGCTGGGAAGTATGCAATAAGGTAGGCGGTATTTATACAGTCATTTCGACCAAGGCGCTGAATGTTACCTATGAGTTCGGCGACAATTTTGTATTAATAGGTCCTGATGTATGGCGCGACGATAACTCGAATCCTGAATTCACTCCTGACGATACAATGTTCCTCCCCTGGAAGGCTGTTGCTGCCCAGGAAGGCCTGAATGTCCGTACAGGACGATGGAATATCAAGGGAAATCCAAGGGTGATGCTGATTGACTTCACACCCTATTTCGGTCAGCAGAATGAGGTCTTTGCCCGTTTCTGGGAGACCTACCAGCTCGACAGTATTTCAGGTCAGTGGGATTATATTGAACCGGCCCTATTCGGTTATGCCGCGGGAAAGGTGATCGAGAGTTTTACGAACTATTACCGTGAGTACCCGAGAGTGATAGCACAGTTCCACGAGTGGATGACTGGTCTGGGCGTCCTGTACCTCGAGAAGAATGCCCCGTGGATAACCACTTCATTTACGACTCATGCTACTGTCCTTGGCCGCAGTATTGCCGGTAACAACAGGCAGCTCTACAGCAGGATGAAGGAATTCAACCCTGTGCAGATGGCTCACGAGTTCAACGTCACCTCCAAGCAATCGCTGGAGAAGCTCAGCGCTGCCGAAGCGGATGTCTTCACCACCGTGAGTGAGATTACCGGCCGTGAGTGCGAGGCATTCCTGGGAAAGAAGCCTGACGTTATTACCCCGAACGGATTTGAAGACACGTTTGTGCCCTCCCCTGAAAACTTTGATGCTGCCCGCACAGCTGCCAGGGATAAGCTGCTTTCTGTTGCCGGAGCCTTACTTGGATATACGCTGCCGGCTGACACCCTGCTTGTATCAACAAGCGGCAGGTATGAGTACAGGAACAAGGGAATTGACCTGTTTCTCTCATCGCTGGGTGCCATTAACAGGAAGGCTGATGCCAACCGTCAGTGTGTGGCGTTCATCCTTGTGCCGGCCTATCACAGGGGACCCAGGCAGGATCTCGCTGCTGCCATTGCTGATGGCGCGTTCGTGACCGAGGGCGACAGGTACCTCACTCATGGCCTGCATTACTTCAACGATGACCCTGTCCTGAATCAGCTCAACCGGGAGGAGATCAGAAACACCGCCTCCGAAAAGGTAAAGGTGATCTTCGTTCCGTCATACCTCAACGGCAATGACGGCATCTTTAACATGCCATATTATGATCTGCTCATAGGGTTTGACCTGACCCTTTACCCGTCTTATTATGAGCCGTGGGGCTATACTCCGCTTGAGAGCCTGATGTTCCATGTTCCAACAGTCACCACCAACCTTGCAGGATTTGGCATGTGGGTCGACAGTTATTTTGAGAACCCCGGCAACGGTTGCCTGGTGCTTAACCGTACCGATGACAATGAGAAAGAGGTCATCGCAGGCATGGAGGAGTTCATACGGAGGTTCATGAAGATGAGCCCCGCCGAGGAGGCCGTGGCCAGGGAGAAGGCGTGGGAGATATCGCGCATTGCGAACTGGAATGCACTCTTCCATTATTACACTGATGCATACAATCTCGCACTTGGAAAGAGCGAGGAGAGACGTGACCAACCCAGGGAATACGCCCGTATCCTTGAAGCAACGGAGGTACAGGCAAGAAAGCCGTTCCAGGCACCGGTATGGAAGGATATTTATGTTCAGTCAGAACTTCCGGAACGGATCAGCTATCTGAAAGAACTCTCGTGTAACCTCTGGTGGTCATGGAACAGCGATGCCGAATTCCTCTTCAGAAGGATGGATCCGACACTCTGGGAAGAGGTGGGGCATAATCCCAAGAGGCTCCTTGAAGCTATTGATTACAAACGACTGGTGGTACTGGCTGATGATGAGGTCTTCCTCGATGATTCTGACAGGATCTATAAGGAGTTCACTGATTACCTGGCCAGGCCTGAGAATCCTGATCTCCCATCTATTGCCTATTTCAGCATGGAGTTCGGGATACACCCCAGCCTGAAGATCTATTCCGGGGGACTGGGTGTTCTGGCAGGCGACTACCTTAAGGAGGCCAGTGATTCAAACGTCAATATCACTGGCTTCGGGCTGTTGTACCGTTACGGATATTTCAGGCAGAAGCTCGGACCGAGGGGCGAGCAGCAGGCCATCTACGAGGCAGAAGATTTTTCAAGGCTGCCTGTTGCTATGGTTAAAGACGCCAACGGCAATCACCTGACAATTCAGCTCACCTGGCCGGGCCGCATGGTGAAGGCCCGCATATGGCTTGCATCGGTGGGTAAGGTCAGACTATACCTGCTTGACACTGACTTCGAGGAGAATACGCACGAAGACCGGGCAATAACGCATTATCTCTACGGCGGCGACTCCGAGAACAGACTTAAGCAGGAGTTGATCCTTGGTATCGGGGGCATGCGCGCCCTGATCGCACTGGGAATAAAACCGGATGTCTATCACAGCAATGAAGGCCATTCGGCCTTTATAGGATTTGAAAGAATGCGGCATCTGATCGAGGAGGAACATCTCAGCTTTGAGGAGTCGATGGAGATAATAAGGGCTTCAACCCTCTTTACCACACACACTCCCGTACCTGCAGGGCATGACGCCTTTGAGGAGGATATGCTCAGAAAATACATATCTCATTATCATTCGAGGCTGAATATAACATGGGATCAGCTGATGGCGCTGGGCCGCTGCCAGGATGACTATGACCGTAAGTTCAACATGAGCTTCCTCGCCACGCGTCTCTCACAGGAGATGAATGGTGTGAGCCAGCTTCACGGACATGTCTCACGGGGGCTCTTCTCAAAGCTCTGGCCCGGATACCTGCGTGATGAACTTTATATCGGCCATGTAACCAACGGGGTGCATCATTCCACATGGGTAGCCCCGGAGTGGGAGCAGGTATATGAAAAGATTACCGGGGAGAAGCATTTTGACCAGGGTGACCGCGAGCAGTGGGCGAAGATATACCAGGTGGAGGATGAGAAGGTGTTCGAGATCAAGATGAAGCTCAAGAAGCGGCTGTTCGATAACATCCGCAAGAGGCTCCAGTCGGATATGATGGAAAGACATGTCAGTCCGCGTACACTGATGAACATCAGTTCTCACCTCAATGAGAAGGCGCTCACAATTGGTTTTGCCCGACGGTTTGCCACCTACAAGAGAGCGACCCTGCTCTTCCGCGACCTTGACCGCCTCTCTAAGCTTGTCAATAACCCGGAGAGACCAGTGCAGTTCATCTTTGCCGGAAAGGCTCATCCCAACGACGGGGGAGGGCAGGATCTGATCCGCCGCATCAATGAGGTATCGCAGATGCCGCAGTTTGCAGGCAAGGTGCTCTTCCTGGAGAATTATGACATGGAGATGGCACGTTACCTCGTACGCGGGGTGGATATCTGGATGAATACTCCGACACGGCCACTGGAGGCGTCGGGTACAAGCGGGGAGAAGGCGGTCATGAACGGCACCATTCACTTCAGCGTGCTTGACGGATGGTGGGTGGAAGGCTATCATGCCTTCGCCGGATGGGCCCTGCCTAAGAAGCGCACCTATGCAAGCCAGGAGCTGCAGGACGATATTGATGCCGAGACTATTTACAATATGCTGGAGTTTGAGATAATACCGGCCTATTATTCGAAGGATGATGACGGTATACCGCGCGAATGGACCAGCTACATCAAGAACACAATGGTGAAGGTGGCTCCCGAGTTCACCACCCGCCGCATGCTCAATGACTACATTCAGAAATTTTACAAGAAACTTTGGGAGAGAAGCAAGCGGATAACGGCTGACAATTATGCCCTCGCACGTGAACTGGCCGGATGGAAGAATGACATCACAAGAGCATGGGACGAAATTGAGATAATCAAGTATGATCCCAAGAATATTGCAAAGCAGGTGTATCGTTCAGGCCATACCTATTCAACCGAGATAATCCTTGATATTAAAAACATCCCGGCGGAGAACGTTGGGGTGGAGATGGTGGTGACCCGTCAGCTTAAAAACGGAGAGTACGCCTTCTTTACAAGCAAGGAGTTCAAGCTCGTAAACCGGAAGAAGGGAAGGGTGATCTACGGCGCTGATTTCCAGCCCGAGATGGCCGGCACCTTCTACTACGGGATACGTATCTACGCAAAGCATGCAGAGCTGCCGCACAGGCAGGATTTCTGTCTGCTCAGATGGGTCGACTGATTCAGAGATCCCTGATTGTTTTTATCCTCTCCTGCAGGAGCACAATAGCTGTTCTTGCAGGGAGGTAAAGCTTCAGGTGATGGGGCGCCGTAACCCCGTAGTTACCGTGGTCAGGCATTGAAAAATAATCCTGTCCGGCGTCTATGCGGCCCTGCCCGCCAAAGAGAGGGTCGTCAGTGTTGAGTATGATCCTGAATTTTCCCTTCATCGGAATGCCGTAGTCAGTGAATGATACGGAGGGATTGAAGTTCATGACCGTGATGAGGTCTCCGCGCCTGAAGGCTATGATCTTATCGGAGTTGTTTACAGTCAGTATCTCTGTAAGCTGCAGCTGGGGCAGGCCGTGCTTTTTGCCTGTCTCTATCATGGCCCTGTCGAACTCATTCAGATGATGGTACCTGAGAAGCTCATTGTCTGCCAGGCTCCACTGGCGCCGTGCATACTTGTAGCTCCATCCGTTACCCTCACGCGGAAAGTCTATCCACTCCGGGTGTCCGAATTCATTGCCCATGAATGTGAGATAACCACCACCGGCAGCGATGAATGTAAAGAGTCTTATCATCTTGTGCAACGCCACAGCGCGGTCAATAACAAGGCTGGGAGTATGGATACTCATGGAGAAATACATCTCCTTATCTGCCAGCCTGAATATCAGTGTCTTGTCGCCTACGAGAGCCTGGTCATGCGACTCACAATAGGAGATTACCTTCTCTTCGGCCCGGTGTTGCGTCAGTTCATGGAGAAGGTATCCGAGGTCCCAGTTCTCATCTGGGATCTCCTTCACCATCTTGATCCATATATCGGGAACACCCATTGCCAGCCTGTAGTCAAACCCTATCCCTCCTGCAGCTACCGGGGCGGCCAGGCCGGGCATGCCGCTCATCTCCTCCGCGATTGTCACAGCGCCGGGGTTGAACTCATGTATCAGTTTGTTTGCAAGAGTAAGATAAACGATTGCATCTGTATCCTGGTTACCGTCGTAATATTGTCCGTATGAGACGAAGTCGGATCCCAGTCCGTGGTCATAATAGAGCATGCTGGTGATGCCGTCGAACCTGAAGCCGTCAAAGCGGTACTCCTCTAGCCAGTATTTGCAGTTAGATAGCAGGAAGTGCGTCACTTTGGGTTTGCCGTAGTCATAGCAGAGCGAGTCCCACGCCACGTGCTTCCTGCGCGCGCCCCTGTGGAAATAGAGAGCGGGGTCGCCGTCGAGCATGCCCAGTCCTTCCAGTGTATTGGCCACGGCATGGGAGTGCACGAGATCCATCACGACTCTTATGCCCATTCCGTGGGCAGTATCAATTAGTTCCCTGAGATCATCGGGGGTGCCGAAGCGTGATGAGGCGGCAAAGAGGCTTGAGACATGGTAACCGAATGATCCGTAATATGGGTGTTCCTGTACCGCCATCAGCTGGATGGTGTTATATCCCAGGCTCTTTATGCGGGGAAGCACCTCTGCAGTAAACTCACGGTAGGTGCCGGTTTTCTCCTCCTCGGTGGCCATGCCTACGTGAGCCTCGTACACCAGGAGCGATGGCGGCGGCGGCGGGGAGGGGTTCTTCATGACGTAGCCGGAAGCAGGATGCCACACCTGTGCCGAAAATATCTTCGTTGTCTCATCCTGCACAGTACGGGTGGCATAGGCAGGTATGCGCTCGCCGCCGCCGCCCTTCCACCTGACATTCATCTTGTACAGGTCACCGTGTGAAAGCATCCCCTCCTCAAACTCACCAATCCAGTCTCCCTCATCGGTTCTGTGAAGCCTGTAACGCTCATCATCCTTCCAGTTGCTGAAGGTGCCGGTGAGGGTGACGGCGGTGGCATTGGGAGCATGTTCCCTGAAGACCCACCCTTTAACTGTGTGATGAAGCCCGTACCAGCGATGCCCGTTGGCAAAATCCGACAGAGGGCTGCCTCCTGTAATGAGTGCTTCACGATCATTGCAATAGGTGAGACGGGCTTCAATGACACTCCTGAAAGGATCAAGCCACGGATCAATATTGTAGAATTTGTTCTTCAAGTTCTGAATCATCTTACAAGATACAAAAAGGTAGGGATATTCTCCTTTTTGGGTCATAGGTTTTCTAATTCCCTGTCAGAAGTATCTTTTCCCTGGCAGAGATTATCTTGCCCTCCCTGTCTACCAGGGTTACGGTTATTTCACAGAGCTGAGAATCGTCGGAGCTCATGAATTCAGCATACAGTCCGCGCTCAGGGTCTCTCTCGGTCTTGCCGCTCCAGAATATGGTGTTTCTGAAGTCAGGGATACGGTTGCTCTCATCTGCCCGATGATCAGGAGCGACGAACAGCGCCGGAGGGTCTGCCATAATGAATGGTGTTCTGAGGGCCTTATCAGGTAACCGGTTCTCATTGAAATTGCCATTCCGGGTGATCACATTCACTATCCCGGGGAAGACTATCTCTCCGAACAGATAATCGCCCGTGATTATATCTATCTGTCTTACGTGTGCCGGCTCAAGACTTAGGATTGTTTCTGCATCATCCACCGGAACGAGGTCAATAAAGAGGGCAGGTGATCTCTTCAACACGGGATCCCAGATGACCGGGCCACCATCTTTTCTGTCTGATCTTACCGACAGCCTTTTGACCAGTTCAAAGAAAATTTCCCTCATAGATGAGAGGCTAATATACTCATCCAGAGGAACCTCCTGGTCAGGGATTCCGTAGAACCGCCATCTATTCTCTTTATCATTCACCATTGAGTCACTGATCCCGGAGTCAGGTATGCCGTATATTTTTCTAACCTGGTACCTTGCAGCCAGTTTATCGAGTTCCTGCATAATGGCTGGCATGGGGGTTGTATCAGGTTTGAAATAATTGGTGAGATAAATATCAGAAAATCTGCTCTCTATGATTAGTGGGTGATTGTTGCCCCTGTCATCAGTTTTGATGATTATGGTGTCTGTCTCATGCTTTTTCTCGAGGAAGAACCTGAATCTGCCGGTCGTATCCGCAGTCGCATACTGGAATGACTGTCTTCTTCCCCAGCCAATAAGGAATGCAGAGAGCCTCCTGTCAGCCGCCGGGTCATCAGGCCTGACGAGTGACACGTCGAGGTACCTGCCGTTCACCTCCTCAAGGAAGAGCGGAGGATCCCACTGGCCGGTGCTGATTTCATTCCAGTTCAGCCATGCGCTTTTTATTCCAAGCAGGAAGTTGTCCCTGCCTTGCCGGGTGAGCCGGGGGAACATGGCTGTCAGCAGCGGTGAATCCGAGTAGTGACTGAATTCAGATCCAAGGAGAAGGTAATCTGCTGCACTTAAATATCTGTCTGCTGTCACCGAGGCTGCAACTGAAACGCTTCCTTCCGGCTTGCCATCAGGGCTGATACGGTGGTCAGGGTCGACTATTCCCAGGGTTATCTGTGTTCTCCGGCCCGGGTGATCGTTGTAGCTGAGATGAAGGTTCTCTCTTAAAGCGGGAGTTATGAAGACATATCTTTCAGCAAGGAACTTACCGGCTGGATCGAAAAATGCTATATTATTTATTCCTTCCGCCAACCGGGCTGCCGGAACCAACACCTCATACTCATCATGCCATGGTGGAAGCACAACGGTGAACGAGATTTTTCCTCTTGCCTGTATCAGGATGATTCCTCCTCTGTTATGGTTCAGGATATCGGGGCCTCTCTCCCTGAGGAGGATTCTCAATCCTTTACCGGTGGCACCTGCTACACTGAGACTGACCCCGCTATCAGATGACAGTGGTATGGGGAAGCGTTGCCCCGTTCCTACAGTAGTGAAGAAATAGCTCTCCCCCTGTTCCGGAACAAATTCAAATGCGCTGATGCCTGTGCTGTCAACGTTCACTTCCGCCAGGACCTCATCTTTACTGTTTACGACCCGGGCATTGCACCGGGCAGGGTAACCGTACTGATTGAGGATGGTTACACCCACCTTTGTCATCAGGCCGCTTATAAGAGTTCCGCCTTCAGGGAAGAAATAAACCTTCGATGGCGGATCATTACTGAACTTCTGCGAGCTGTAGAGATCGATGAATCTGTCCCGGAAAGGATTGGCCACAGTGATCTTCTTCATGAAACAGCCGTGAGGCAGATAGTTCCTCATGACATTGGTATAGGCCCGGAGCAGATAGGAGCCTGTCACCAGGCTGTCAGGCAGCAAAAACTGTGATTCCCCGGTGCCCTGATCCAGCATGACAGTTATCTGTGCCACATGGTTATTGTAGTAGTCAATTAATTCAATATAAGCATAACTCTCTTTTTTTGAAATTATAAGGTCAGGATAGGAGAGGAGATATGCCTTGACCCTTACAACCTCTCCTGCGACATAACATTCCCTGTCGGTATGGAGCCAAAGCTCCTCATAGGGGTTGGTGGCCTGATAGCTGTCAAGCCCGGAGATTACTGGCACTGTTCCGGCTGATGGATTCTGGCCTGACAGAAACGCCGGCAGACACGCTGCAAGCAAAAGGGTCCACTTTGTTCTACCGGTTGTTTTCATCGAACAGCGAATGATATATTTTCTTAATTACCGGGTCATCCCAGTAGTCAGGCTTCATAGCTGTCCCTGACAGTGAACAGTCAATGCACTCCCGGTGTATTGAAAGAATGTAATACACAGGCAGGGGTGGCTCATACCACTCACCAAGAATATAGACATTATTCCCGTAGACTTTCGGATCATAGTCTTTTACAGGAATCGAATCAATCGGACAGTAGGCATAAAAATCAGGGAATTTCGTCTGCACATTCTCTATGAAGAGCCTTTCCTCAGAAACTGCTGAAACACCGAAGAATCCAAGTACCGCGGATGCCGGATTGTCAGTGCAGTTTATGTTACCCCTGATGGCTCCGGGGATCGCATCATACAGTCCGCCGGCTTCAAAAACAGACTTCTTGAGATTATCCCGGTAGGTGAACTCCTCCTCGCTGATGGAGTACTGTCTGACAAGTATGCTGTATTTCACAATCAGCCGGTCTGTCTCAGTTGTGATGAAAGTGAGGGGGTGTTTTACCACACGATTTTCGGTTAGTGCTTCGGTGCTGAGTATGTTGATATCTGTTGAATTTGCTGATTTCCAGCAAATCCTGTTGATGATAGTATGATAGTTGAAAGGAGTCCGTATTTCCCATGTCTCAGAGAAAGTCCACATGAAATACCGCCACCCTCCTGAAGGTTCATGCGAATCGACGTACACCTGGTATCCGTAGGTTGACTCTCCGGGATAGTAAAATTCATTGTATTCCGCGTATGCAAAAACTGAATCTATTGCCGGTACGGGCTTCATCTCCACAAAGTCAGACTCGTATACATGATCCCCTCCCTCCACATGTAATTTGTATTTCCTGCCAGCCGTGGCCCTGAATTTTGTTGAATCGGACTGATAGCGACCGTAGCCTTTTTCTCTGAAAAAATATTCATTGCCATTGTCATCAAGCACAGAGACAGTATATCCGTATACCGGCGACGGATTGAAATCGTCGGAAAAGAGGGGCTGCGACCAGGAGATCCTGACCTCATGGGTCTCATTCCGGTCAGTTATTCTTGCTTCAATGACGATGGACTGGTCCTCCTCACTTATGTCAGGATAGAATTCGGTAACGCATCCCGTGCCGGCAGTAAGCAGTATCAACAGTATTTCAGTGAGTCTTTTCATCAGCCGTTATCAGAAATCAAAACTGTATGTAATTGTCGGAATGGGTCTTGCAAACACCGAAAGCCTGTATGCCCTGACAGTCTGACCGTCCATGACGAAGTATTCAGAGTATACATTTGCACGTCCGAGGAGGTTGTAGCATGAAAAAGTCCAGGAAGGGTTCATCAGTTTTTTCGACTTGAGGTTACCCTTCAAGCGGGCTGAGAAGTCGAGCCTGGAGTAGTCAGGTACCCGGTACTTATTCCTGTCAGAATAATGAATCAGCCAGGTTTCACCACTCTGATAGACACCCACGGGATAGGTTATGGGCCGGCCTGTGTTGTAAACATAGCCGAGAGAGAAATTCAGCCTGCGGGTTACAGTGTAATTTATGCTCATGGAGAGATCATGAGGCTTATCATGGGAAGCCGGAAACCAGTTGCCGCCGTTAATACTCTCACTGTCATATTCACTTATGCCCCGGAGCAGAATCCTTGAATATGTGTAGCTCAGATGCCAGGTTATTTTACCCACCGACTTCCTGAACATGAATTCAGCCCCGTACGCACGTCCTTCCACATTGATGATATCCTTTTCAATGGTTTCATTCATTGTCAGCACTGTCCCTCCCTTGAACTCTATCATGTTCCGGATTGGTTTATAGTATATTTCCGCAGAAAGTTCAATGTTGTTCCAGGGTATTGTGAGATAATATCCGGCTGAGTACTGATCGGCTACCTGGGGTCTGAGATAGTAGTCAGAGAGTTTCCATATATCGGTAGGGGAGATTGATACACTGTTAGTCAACAGATGAAGATATTGTCTTGTGCGGTTATAGTTCAGCTTCACCGAGCTTGAGTTTGAGATCATATAGTTAAATGATACTCTGTATTCAGGCCCTGAATAATTCTTATAGGGTTTTCCGGAGGGGAAGGATACCGAATCAATAATTGCAGAGCTGCTCCTGGGGAGGCCGGGTATGTACAGCATCACCGTTTTAGGTCCGAATGCGGAGAAGAGTGCATATCTTAATCCTATGCTGAGTGAAGCCTTGTCTGACAGTTTCATCCGGTCTTCAAGGTATATTGCGTTTTCCATTGCACGTTCCCTCTCAAGGGTTTCCGGCTTGATTAGCGATAAGCCGGATCCGGGTTGAAGGTCACCAGGCAATATTGAATAAAGCCCCAGTTCTATACCTGTACTCAGATCATGGATATGACCAAGCGCCAGGTTGAGGTCGCTCCTGACATTCGTATAATTGATTTTGTAGTTCTGATCAAAGGCCTTCTCGGCGGTTGCCATACTGCTTACCGCATATTTATAGTGGCTGTTAGCAGCCATGACTGAAAGGGAGGCCTTCCCTGGCAGTGACCGGTTCCATTTCAGGGATATTATATCGTTGCTGTAACCGTAGGTGGTGTCACTGTTCAGCCTGAAGGCATCATTGCTCAGGTAACCCGAAAGTTCCAGCCTGTTCTTGTCGTCAGGGGTCCATACAAATCTTGAATTGAGGTCATAGAATGAAGCCCTGCTCTTGTTGAGAAGAGGGTAGTCAACAAGAGCCATAACACGGTTTGAATAGGTGGTTCTGGCTGCAATGAGGGCAGAGAGTTTTTCTTTTACTACAGGTATATCAAGTAGGAGGTGGGTTGCAACAGGACTGATTCCAGCATTACCATTGAACTCCATATTGTTGCCGTCACGGGGCAAGATGTCAATTACGGAGGAAAGCCTTCCGCCGTAACGTGCAGGTATTCCTCCCTTGTAAAGATGGAGGTCCCTGATGATATCAGAGTTGACAGATGTAAAGAAACCGAAGAAGTGTGACGGGTTGAACAGAGGGACTCCGTACAGCAATATCAGGTTCTGATCGGATGCGCCGCCCCTTACGTTGAATCCCTGGGAAGCTTCGCCAACTGTTTTTACTCCCGGCAGGAGAAGTATGTTCTTCAGTATATCAGTCTCCCCGAGTGAGGAAGGCATCAGGCGGAAGGTTGCCATGTTGATCTTCTCAAGACCTGTCTCAAACCGCCGCAGTGCGTCACTCTTCTGTGCAGTAACCACTGCCCCGTCAATGGAGATATATTCTTCAGCCATCTCTATGTCAAGGGCTCCGCTGCCATAAACCCGGGTATTGACTCCCGTTTCTTTCATCCCGAGGTAGGAGAACTTAAAATTATACGTACCGCGCGGTACATTCACCAGGTAGAAACCATTGGCATCAGTAGCAGTACCCTTTGCAAGTTCGCTGACAAATACCGTCACTCCGCGCATCGGTTCCCCGCTGATCTTGTCTCTTACGTAACCAGTGATGCTTACGTTTCCCTGCCTCCCCTTTTCTGCAGGATTGCCGATATCGTATACCAGGTATTCACTTACAGCTTTCCGTTCGTTCTCATCGCCGCTATCCTGGAACGAGAGCCAGTTGTCCGTAGGCTTGGCCTCTGAGGTAAAGGTTTTGACAGTAAAGTCCTTTGTCAGGATGATGTTCTGATTGTCATCAATGAAGAAAAAAATGGCCTTGCCGGCGAACAGTCGGCCAAGCAGGTCATTCAGGAGCGGAGCTTGTCCGAGATCCGGCACAACGAGTCCCTCAGCCCATTCATCCTTATAATAGAACCTTAACTGCAAGTTAGATTCAGCCTGTGCAACAAACTCCCTAAAAGGACTGCCTGCATAGTCCCATGTAACCCGCAGCTCAGGCGGCTGGCCACTGGAGGTGCTGTGCAGAGCCAGGCAGAGAAGGAGTATGAGAGTTATCCTTGTCATCTGCCGTCATAATGACTCATAGAATTTAAGGACGGGGATGATCGATTCCGGTCTCTTCGGATTCACCCAGATACTTTGTTCGCGTATGTAATGCCGTACCTCCGTCTCCCTGTCGGCCAGAACGTTGAAAAGATCCTTCCGTGTCCTCAGCCTGGTGAAGCTTCCGTCTTTAACCAGGTAGTCGGCTGATGCCTCCTCAAATGCATCCATGCTACCGTTCACTGCATTCTTTCTTATGGTCTTTTGATATTTCCTTACAAGTAAGACCCGGCCCTCATGTAACAGCTGACAGTACCCTTTCTCGCTGAAGAATCTGAACGGGTAGTTTCCGTTCAGGTACCTGAAGTTGAACCTGACTGCGTTTTCACCACTGACCTCAACGAAATAACCCGGGCGGACCATCAGCACAATACGGTCATTGAAGATGTCATACCATATGAGCTGATTATTGAAGGTTCTCTCGCCGATTGTAACGGAGGCCTCCGTAAGAGCTTCGGTCAGGAAGAACTCATGGCCTGATACCTTATCGTATCTCTTCTCCCAAACCCTGCCGTTGTGAAGCTGTTGTCGCAGATAAGCCGTATCCTGCTGATCACTTGTATCCTGGCGCGAGGCAGAAGCAGGAACAGGCTGAACAGAGCCTGTTATTATAGCCAACATAACGATCAGTTTCTCCCCGGCAGATGCAAGCCCTCCCATTTTCCCAGATGTTAAGAAATACAATAATAAGAATAAATTTGTAGTTGGTTAACGGTGCTATGATAATTCACAAGGGATATTCCGACCTCCATTTCAAGGATCCAGTGATCACAATGGGTGTCTTTGATGGCGTTCACCTGGGCCACCGTATGCTTCTGAGCCGTGTGGTGAAAGAGGCGGAGAAGAGCGGTTCAGATGCTGTGGCTGTCACATTTGACCCGCACCCTCGCATTGTCCTTACGGGTGATCACACCCATCTGCGGTTCCTCACCGACATTGAAGAAAGGATATTTCTTCTTAATCAGACCGGGATAGGTCACCTGGTCATAATTCCCTTCACCCATGAGCTGAGCAGGATGACAGCCCGGGAGTATGTTGAGACAATACTGTGCCGCCACCTTGGGATCAGGCATCTTGTCACAGGTTTCAACCACCACTTCGGACGGCGTCATGAGGGAGACAGCAACACAATCACTGAATGTTCCACGAGGATGGATTTCATGGTCACCCGCGAAGAAGCTCTTACAGTTAACGGGGAGGTTGTCAGCTCATCTCTCATCAGAAAACTTCTGGAAGAAGGTGAAGCCAGGAAAGCATCGGCAATGCTTGGGTATGATTATTTTCTCAGGGGAAAGGTGGTATCCGGTAAAAAGATCGGCCGGGGTCTTGGGTTTCCGACGGCAAACATTGCCCCCCGCTTTGCCTATAAGCTTATCCCGCGTTCCGGGGTATATGCCGTTGAGATAATGGTTGAGGGTGACACGGAGTGGCACGCTGCCATGCTGAATATAGGGCTCAGGCCAACTATTAAAGAGAGTGATGGCAGCAGGACAATCGAGGCTCATATAATTAATTTTGATTCAGATCTTTACGGAAAGGATGTCACCGTCAGGTTTAGCGAACGCCTTCGGGATGAGATGAAATTCAGCAGTATTGAAGAGCTGGTGGCACAGCTGGGCAGGGACCGGGAAAGAACGATAGCCCTCTTACGTCACTGAACAATTGTGCAGCTTTTTAGTTATCTTTGCAGACCAAAAAAAATAGAGATCATGTCATTCATCAATAACGAACTGAAATATAAGGTTAAGGATATTGCACTGGCTGAGTTTGGCCGCAAGGAGATAGATATAGCAGAGAAGGAGATGCCCGGTCTTCTGTCGCTGAGAAAGAAATATTCAGTGTCAAAACCGCTCAGAGGGGCCAGGATCACCGGATCATTGCACATGACTATACAGACTGCCGTGCTCATTGAGACGCTTCGCGAACTTGGCGCCGACGTCAGATGGGCAAGCTGTAATATCTTTTCCACGCAGGATCATGCTGCCGCAGCCATTGCTGCTGCAGGCATACCGGTCTTTGCATGGAAAGGCGAGTCGCTGGAAGAATACTGGTGGTGTACTGCACAGGCGCTCTCCTTCCCCGGCGGTAATGGACCCAATCTTATTGTTGACGACGGTGGTGATGCATCACTTATGGTTCACATGGGTTACAAGGCAGAGAAGGACCCCAGGGTGCTTGACGTCAAACCTTCAAGCAGGGAAGAGGGAATAATCATTGATACCCTTAAGAAGATCCTTAAAGAAGACCCTCAGAGATGGCACAGGACGGTGAAGGAGATGGAGGGCATCTCTGAAGAGACCACCACAGGTGTGCACCGTCTTTATCAGATGATGGAAGCCGGCGAGCTTCTCGTACCGGCCATCAACGTGAATGACTCTGTCACCAAAAGTAAATTCGACAACCTGTACGGCTGCCGCGAATCGCTGGCAGACGGTATCAAGAGAGCTACCGATGTGATGATTGCCGGCAAGGTGGTTGTGGTATGCGGTTACGGCGACGTTGGCAAGGGTTCGGCACGTTCAATGAGATCCTACGGCGCCAGGGTTATAGTAACCGAGATAGATCCTATTTGTGCGCTGCAGGCTGCTATGGAGGGTTTTGAGGTGAAGACGGTGGAAGAGGCTCTTCCGGAAGGCAATATCTTTGTCACCGCAACAGGCAATCGTGACATCATCACCATAGAACACATGGAGAAGATGAAGGACCAGGCCATCGTCTGCAATATAGGGCACTTTGACAATGAGATACAGGTTGACGCACTCAATGAATACAAGGGCATTAAAAAGATCAATATCAAGCCACAGGTCGACAAGTATCTCTTTCCTGACGGCCATGCAATCTTCCTGCTTGCGGAAGGTCGTCTGGTAAACCTGGGCTGCGCAACAGGCCACCCGTCATTCGTCATGAGCAACTCATTCAGCAACCAGACTCTGGCCCAGATCGAACTCTGGACCAAAGACTACGAGACGGGGGTTTACAGGCTGCCGAAACATCTTGACGAGGAGGTTGCCAGGCTCCACCTGGCACAGCTGGGAGTCAATCTCACCAGCCTGACAAGCGAGCAGGCTGACTATATAGGTGTTCCTCCTGAAGGGCCCTACAAGCCTGAGCATTACAGGTACTAAACGGCATTATCTCTTGTTCCAGACCCGCACGCTGTACCCGGTAAAGGCGGTGCGGTAATTCTTTAAAGGATATTGGGAAGGCCCGGCCGCAGTGGGAGTTCCGTAGCTAGGCAGCAAATAGTGTGTGGTGCAATGCGGACAAACGGCCTCAATCCCGTCAATGTTAACCGCAATGCTTAGAGAATTTTCAACGTAGCAGTGCGGGCAGGTACGGTCATAGGCTGAGTACTCAAAGTCCTGCAACCCCGTGTTGTAAACTATGATGCCGTTTCCGTCATAACCGCCTGTGCCAAGGCCGAGATGCCTGTGAGAAGAGGAGAGGAGCGCACTGGTGCCCGGAGAGTAGTAAAGATCAAAGAATTCCGGGTCAGAAAAGCTTATTGTAAAATCAATGGTTATGTCAGGGATAACCTCATTTTTCTCCCTGTCGCATGACATTGTAAGCAACAGAGCCGCGGAGATGATGAAAAAAATCTTTACATTTGAACCTGACATGTGCATATCTGAGTTTCTGCAAAAGTAACCAATTAAGTTCTAAGGGGAATACCTGTCAAACGAAATGAAGCATAAGATAGTATTCATAAGGTTCGTTACTCTTCTGATTCTTCTCCTGTTTGCCGTACCGCTCAGCGACTGCAAGGCACAGCGCAACGCTACACGAAGGGTGGAGAAGGAACTGTTCGGGAAGTCGCGCCGGAGCAAGCCCTTTGAAGAGGGAAAAGCCACGGGAGCGGCAGCGAAGGCAATGAAGGAGCAGGAGAAGAAGGAGGCCGCTCGTGACCGGGAGGATGAGAAGCAGCTTAAGGAGCTGCGGAAGCAGCACTATGAAAAGCAGAGCCCCGAGACCAAAGTGCGGATGGATAACAACAGCAGGAACACTGAGGCCAAATACAAGGTCAAGAAGCAGAAGCAGCGAAAGGAGCAGACCAGGCCCGAACTGAGGAAGCCTGAACAGCCTAAGCCGGAGAAGGTGAAGGCTAAGCCGAAGACAAAGGATCCGAAGAAGCAGCCTGAGCTTAAACAGCAGAAGAGCAAGGCAAAGTCGAAGCTAAAGGACCCGAAGAAACAGCCCAGGCTGAAACAACACAAGATCAAGAAATACTGATACTCATGGAAGACATTGGCAGCCTGATTTTTTACGTAATACTGGGGATCATAGCTCTGGCCGGCTCTTTCCAGGGAAAGAACAAGAAGCAGAAAGCGCCTCCGAAGAAGGTTGTGCAGCGACAGCCGGACAGTGCTGCTATTCCGCCGCCGCCGCGCACTGTTCAGGCTCCTGCCCGAACGATGCAGCCCCCCAAGCCGCAGCCCCGCCCGGCCACGCCGCAGCGAAGGCCACAATACATGCCAACCGATCCCTCCATGGAGGGAAGATATGAGGAACCGATGGCCGGTAGTTTCAGCAGGGAAGGATCGATCAGCCAATCCATGGCCGAAGCCTTCAGCGGCGAGGGTTCCGTTAACCGCTCCATGGCCGCGGCATTTGCCGGCGAGGGTTCGATTGAAGATTCCATGGCCGCGGCATTTGCCTCTGAAGGTATCTCCTCTTTCAAGGATTTCCAGACAAGTGATTTTGTCCATACCGAGATCTCTGACAGTGAGATAGGTGACGCCCCGGAGTACGATTACAACACCAGGCCGGGAAGTGATATTCTTACAGACGGATTTGACCTTAAAAAGGCTGTTATCTACACAGCCCTACTAAACAGAAAAGAGTACTCTGTCTGATATTCTGATAATTACAAATGGTGCGGGATTTGTTTTTTGAATAGAAATTTATTATATTTGTTCTTTGAAGAGTTCCGGTAAGCCGGGATTCTTCCTTTTTTTTAACCTATTACTGAAAATTATGTCGGAATTTGTCTATGTAACAGAAGAGGGTCTCCAGAAGATGAAGGAGGACCTTGATCTGCTCCGTAATGAAAGGCCGGCTATTGCGCGAATGATTGCGGAGGCACGCGATAAAGGCGACCTTAGCGAGAATGCTGAATATTCTGCCGCCAAAGAGGCCCAGGGAATGCTCGAGATGAAAATTGCCCGCCTCGAAGACCAGGTGATACGGTCACGTATCATTGACGGATCAAGGATCAATACCAAGTCGGTGCAGATCCTTAACAAGGTCAGGATCCGCAACAGGACAAGCGGAGTGACCATGGAATATCAGCTTGTGCCTGAGACTGAGGCTAACCTCAAGGAGGGCAAGATAGCCGCAACCTCGCCAATAGCACAGGGGATCATGGGAAAGAAAGTAGGCGATGTGGTGCAGGTGAAAGTGCCGGCCGGGGTCATCCCTTTTGAGATAGTAGAGATATCAATCTGAGAAGTGAATCAATATGGCATCGATCTTCACACGGATAATCAACGGCGAGATTCCCTGCTACAGGGTGGCTGAAGATGACCAGTTCATTGCCTTTCTTGACGTCAGGCCACTGAGGCCGGGACATACCCTTATTGTACCCAAAAAGGAGGTTGATTATATCTTCGATCTAGACGAGACTACCCTCGCCGGAATGATGCTCTTTGCCCGGAAGGTTGCAAAGGCTATGAAGGAGGTGATTGAGTGCAAGAGAATCGGCGTGGCAGTGATAGGCCTCGAGGTACCTCATGCCCACATCCATCTTGTGCCACTGACCCGTGAAACGGACCTTCTGTTCACCAATCCGAGGCTGTCACCGTCACCGGAAGAGTATGAGAAGCTCGCAAAATCAATCAGCGATCACGTCCGGCTCTGATGCGGAACCGCATTAACACGCATCATTGTATACATTGCAAAAAAAAGAGGCTGCCCTATTAAGACAGCCTCTCTTTTTTTTATCAGCAGATTTTACTTCTTGCCTGGGCAGCATGTTGTTACTGTGCCTGTGCCTTCCTTTGCAGGTACTACTTCACCCTTCTTGTCGCCGCACTCTGCAGCTGAAGGGCACTTGGAGCAGTCCTTGCCAGTGGTAGTTGTCGTGCAATCTTTCTTGCATGCATCTGCGGTGGAACCACATGTGTCACACTTGCCATCCTTGTCCTTATCGACAAAAGTGCACTCACTCTTGGCGTGCTTCTTCTCTTTGTCGGTAGTCTGAGCATAGACCCCTGCAGCCGCTACCATCAGTGCGATCAGTATAAGGCTGCCCATCATCCATTTCTTCATACTTGTGTAAATTGGTTTATTTAAAAACGCACGCAATATAACAAAGT
>JBFYPM010000002.1:0-46982 GCA_041303295.1 Bacteroidales bacterium | reverse complement strand
GTGGTGGGACCTACAGGGGTGATACCCGCTACTGTGGCCCTGTTCCATGTGAACGTCGTGCCTGCCGTACCACTCGTCGGGGTGTAACTGAACGCCGTGCCGCTGCATATGGCAGGCGGTGTAAGACTGCTTGACAGTGCCGGACGCGGATTGACCGTGACAGTAACGTTCTGGGTATTGCTGCAGCCGTTGGCAGTTAAAGTATAGGCATACGTAACAATTATCGGGGCTGCCGTTGTGTTCGTCAGCGTCTCGTTGGGGTTACCAGTGCCGGTGGTGGGACCTACAGGGGTGATACCCGCTACTGTGGCCCTGTTCCATGTGAACGTCGTGCCTGCCGTACCACTCGTCGGGGTGTAACTGAACGCCGTGCCGCTGCATATGGCAGGTGGTGTAAGACTGCTTGACAGTGCCGGAATGGGATTGACATGTATTATATAGGATATAGGAAGACCCGGGACGGGAGTAGTACAGTCATCCGTTATGGAGGTAACAATTATTGTATAGGTATTAACTGCAAGAACGCCCAGATCAATGTGCGTGCCACTGGTGTAGCCACCAACAGTATGGGGAGTGCCGTTGATGGTGTAATTCAGGGAATAAGGCCATGCACCACCGGTAATATCAACTTTGAACCAGCTTGATCCTCCGTCACATACATCACCACTTCCGGAAATGACCGCACCGGTCGGACTTGAACCTATTGCAATGGTCATATTATCGGTAGCAGGTCCGCATGGACCAGCCGGATCGTTGGTTGTCAATATCAGGGTAACAGTTCCGGCAGTCCTCTCGGCTGCTGATGGAGTGTAAACGGCATTCAGGGTATTGGCATTCGGAACATAACTTCCGGTACCACCCGACCAGGAGGCAGATATGGCGGAACCACCTATGCTACCCGCCAGGGTGGCGGTGGCAAGGGCACAAATTGACTGGTCAGGTCCGGCATTCACTGTTGCAGCAGGAAAAATTGTCACTACCATGGCGTCACTGGCCAGGGGACACGGTCCGGCAGGATCATTTGTTGTGAGAGTGAGAGTGACTGTTCCCAGGGAAATATCCGCGGCACTTGGCGTATAGGTTGTACTCAGAGCAGCGGCATTGGCAAAGGATCCTGTACCTGATGTCGACCAGGATGACGAGGTTGCACCTCCGCCCCTGCTACCTGTCACACTTACTGTGGATGAAGAGCAGACATTCTGATCTGCACCTGCATTGACTGTAGCCTCAGGCCTGATGATGAGTGCCATTGCGTCTGATCTTGCTGAACAAGGTCCTGCAGGGTTATTTGTTGTAAGGGTAAGTGTGACGCTTCCGGCTGTCTTATCCGCTATACTCGGGGTATAGGTTGTAACCGGACTGGTCACATCACCAAAAGTTCCTGATCCGCTGGAGACCCACGACGCTGTTGTGGCGCCCCCGCCAATTGAACCGGTAAGATTTACTATGTTGGTTGTGGAACAGATTGTCTGATCCGGGCCGGCATTGACAGTAGCTTCAGGAGAAATAAGCACTGTCAGGGCATCGCTTGCTTCAGGGCAGGGCCCTGTCGGGTCATTGGTGGTAAGGGTTAAGGTGACGCTGCCTGCTGTTTTGTCGGCAGCGCTTAAGGTGTATGTTGTTGTCAGGCTTGATGCGCTGGCAAATGTACCTGTTCCCGAAGTACTCCATGTTGATGAGGTTGCAGAGCCCCCTCGGTTACCAGTGACAGTTATTACATTGGTGTTTGAACAGACTGACTGGTCAGCACCGGCATTGGCTGTTGCTGGTTGCCCTATCACTATGGATACTGCGGCAGAAAGAGGACTGGGACAAAAAGTTGGACTCACTCCGAAAGTTCTGACAGTATAACTGCCGCTCTCGGCAATGTCATCAAGCACAATAGTATTTGTGACTGCTCCGGCAACAGGGCTACCGGTCCGGTACCACTGGTAGGAGGATATGGCAGGTGGTGTATTAGGGTTGGCAGTCAGGGTAATGGAGCTGCTTCCGTCATAACAGAAATCAGCGCCGCTCCTGGTGATGGTGGGTGTATTTGGTATGGGATAAATAGTCAGAACCACATCTTCGACCGGACCGGGGCAATTACCTGTTGAACCCGCGATCTCCCTTACATAATATGTGTAGGAGCCGACGGCCGACACAGGAGGGGTATATGTATTTCCGGTTGCCACCTCATTGGTTAAGGCAGCATCACTGTACCAGTGCAGCAAGCCGGGATTAGGGGCACCGTTCCTGATAGCCGACAATTGTGTGGACCCTCCGAAGCAGATATTAACGTCGGGTGCCGTAGGCAGAGGAGGTGACGCAATCAGTCGCAACCTTGAAAAGTCGGTCACAGCATCAACGTGCGTGAATGGATTGCCTGCATCATAGGCATTGCACGGGCCCCAGTTGCGAAGAGTCACATCAAAGATATCGTTAGCCTGGTCATTGACAAAGTCACCTGTATGATAGATAGGATATGTCTCTGCCATGGGTGTGATAAGAGTCCTGGTGAAAAAGTCCCAGACATACTTGATGACAGGCCCTTCAAAGAATCCTGAAGGTGTAGTATAACCGGCGCCATTGGGGGTTCCGTCAGGATTAACATACCATGTGCCGCTGATCGGAACGCCGTTGTTATCTGTAACCTGCACCATCGTCCCGTTTACATCTATGAAGACGTTGGGGATACCCGCACCGGTATGGGTGCCATACACATACTGTACATGCCTTGTATAAATGTTCGGCAGGTCAGGCTCCACCGGCAACTGGCAGTCAAAGACCGTTACATCCTCAAAAACAAAATCAGCAATATCGTCGCCCACACAGAACAGAGTCCTGGGATCGTCAACAGGGGGGTCAATCCCCAGATCACCGGTACCCGGGGCAGGTGTTCCGTTGTCACGCTTGTAATTGGGAAGCTGGATTACAATCTGGTTGGTCGTTACATACAGGTTCGGCTGCAATGTGCCGGTATTATAGAGATAGGGATAGATGGAGACATCCCATGTACAGTTGAGCGTATTATCCGGATAACCTGCATATGGCTCCTGTGACCTGAAAGTACCGGACCCGACACCCCCTATTTCAGTGTAAAAACCGAGAGTACGGGGGAAAGCATTCGGATACTCCCACTGTATCCATACCTTGGGAAGCGAATAGTGGATACTGTTCCTGTACCGCCTGCTCATAACGATATTGGACTCAACCTGGACATCAACCACAGGAGCACATATATCAACCGGGGCAATCTCTCCGTACAACCCGTTTGAAAAATCTGCTGAAGTGGCAATATAATTGTTAACCGCCTGAACATTGGTGAAATTGGGCTCGACACCCCCGATCAGAGACATGCCTCCGACAAGAGGGTTATATGAAACCTGGACACTGTTTCTGTCAGCATAGGAGATGCCTGTCGGCAGTATTATCCTCAGGAAGTTGCCTGCTGCAGTGGGATTTCCACTCATCAATACCGACAGACCCCCGACAGTGATGGTCCACCCGGCCGTGGTGCCAGGAGCAGTGACCAGCCTGTCAAACTCAACTATCAGAGTCCTCTGCGCCTCATCAGTGAAAGTGATAGGATAAATATTGGATGCGGCATTCTGAGGGACCAGATATGACTGACCCATAGCTGCATTCAGGAAGAAAAATGCAATGAAAATCATTGCACTGACCCTAAACTGATGCTTTTTAAATGACATCATCCTGACCCGGAGATCTTGTTCTTTCATGACGGAGATTTTTTCTTTACTGTACAGGTTCAATACATCCTGGTTTTTAGACTATAGACAAAACGAAAAGGTTGCACCCTTTATTGACAAAATCTCTTAAAAATCAAAGATTTTCTTTAGAAAAGGAACAACCTTCACGGGTAAAATATCAACAGAACGAATAAGTTATCATTGAAAAACCCGATAATTATCAGTCTGTGATCAATATTTAGGCGGCTATATCATCCTTTTGATCTGGTTCTTTATGTTCTGGGTTAAATACTCTGTTATCCAAGGCATTGCACTGCCAGACCACCGCTGTGGATGTGTATTGATGATCAGCCTGTCAGGCAACCCTCCGTTCTTCACAAGTGCTATCAATTCAGATGTGTGCCGGATCCGAAACAGGGACCTGAGAAGCAGGCCCTCCTCCGTCATGTTCATCATGCTTCCAGGTACGGGGCAAGCCTTCCAGTCTGTATAATGCAATTCCTTTCCGCCGGAATCCGCAGAAAAACCCCTGTCGCGAATATTTGATCTGTCCCCGTCCCACCGCCGGCCGGTGTCAGTCAGGTATAGTACTTTCGAGACATCAATGTCGAAATATGGCTCACAGACAATTCCTGAACTGTGGTAGTCAAAATACTTCCACAACAGCCTGTTATCCACCTTTGAGAGCGGACTTCCATGCATGGAAATTACATTTACACCGGCCAGCTGCCTGAGATATTCAAGATTTGTCCTGAATCTTTCAAATGCCATCCCAGCAATCTCCTCATTTACCGGACCTCGGTTCATCGCAGACCGGCCATAAACAGAGGAGAGGTCTTCATAATGATATGCTATCTCATGCCCGAGGCCGGCAATCTCGCTTATAATTCCCTCCTGGTTCAGATTGGTGCCTATCCTGAAATGGTAACTTGCCCTGATGCCTGCCGCAGCTTCTGCCCTGGCGAGCACAAGCGCATTCGCCGGTTTCCTGTCTACATCATGCCTGAGAACAGTATAAGACAGTATCTCCCCCGACACAATCTCAGCAAATCCGTAAAAACCGGTGCTGCATCCCTTCAGCGCCTCAAGCAGCAATTCGTATGTCCTGACAGTGAAATCCATCTCCTAAAAAAATAATTTACAGGCCGGTTCAGCCCCGATGCCGGGGTTTGATGCCATCATAACTCTCTATGAAATGCACCAGCCATGAGGTGGGATCTATCGATTCCCCCAGGAATTTCTCTCTCCTCGAGCCCCATATCTCTTTTAGCCCGTGTGTATTCAACAACTCTTCGATCTTCCGGAACATCAAGCCAAATTCCTCCGGCTGCCAGGCGTAGCACAACTCGTACTTTTTCTCCAGCATATTGGGTACCGAGAGCTTGTGAGCGAAGGAGTTGCACTTAAGGGCCGGGGTTCCGAGAATTGCCGCTTCCGAAGTCATTGTCTGGCTGTCACCAACAAACATTGTTGCAAAGAAAAGCAGATGATGAATCTTCTCCGGCGGAATTCCAAGCTGCCACTGCCGCAATTCCGGGTCTATGTTCCGTTCAGTGGTAATGTATACCCTCCCGTACTTCTCCAGCAGCCTGACAATGTTAAGCTTCTGTTCCATCGTCAGCCATCTCTCTCCTTTGTCATGATAGGCTTTCCCGGATACGAAACGAAGAATAAAATAGGGCGAAGAAATATCTATTCCCGCCTCCAGTGGAACTGAAGGATCGGGTTCGAAATAATGCGGATGGAGATAAAAAAGCTCATGTGTGCCTTCATAAACGATATCTCTCCTGTGAGTCCGCTGATGGGCAAGCGCAGCAGGAGAAACAACCGTGTCGGCGAATGGATGCGCAAAGAGCGAAAACAGCCTCACCGCCTCTGCATCATCATCGTCAAGGAGAATAGACTTCATCCTGTGAAACAGTGACACATGTGCGATTGTAATAGAGGAGCCGATGGCTATATCGATATCGTGCTCCCTGACTATCTTCCACAACCGGTAATTGAATGCAGCCTGCGACAGTCCCTTAAGCCAGACCGAATCAAATTTACGTCCTGTGGATAACCATTCTATGCCGAAAGCATCAAGCAGCTGCCGGGCAGATGCGATCTCCTTGACGGTAACGGTCACATCATGACCCTTCTCCTTCAGAATCCTGATGGCATGCCTGAAGAGATGGACCTGCCCGGGATGACCGATATCAAACAGTAAATTCATTTTACAGGCTATTTATTCAATCACGAAGCAGGGTGCCTATCACGGTCTTCCCCGCATAAACCTGTTCCCCTTCCCTGACCCTGATCTCACAGTTGCGGGGGATGATCATGTCAAGCTGCGAACCCCACCTTATCTTTCCGATTATCTCTCCCCTTGATACCCTGTCTCCTTCCCTGGCCATAACAATACATCGATTAACACCCCGTGCGGCAATCTGAACAATACCGGCCTTAACCCCGTCCTCCCTTTCAATAATAACCGTATTGCGCTCATTTGTAACTGTCGAGGAGGGCGTATTCAAGCCTATCGCCGTCCCGGGTGTATGCTGGATAAAAGTGACAGTGCCGTCAATGGGAGAGCGGTTCATGTGCACATCAAAAAGGGTCATGGCAATGCCTATAAGGTAACAAGGCTGCGTAAGCAGATCCGTCTTGGTTATCTCATTGAGGTTTGCAATCCTCAGCTTCTTAACCGTTACAGGCGTCTGGTTGATTTCCAGCTCCTTGATATAAATCACCCGCCCGTCAGCTCCTGAGACAATATCATCTGCGCCCCCCGGGATAACCCGGTTCGGATTCCTGAAGAATCGGTACAGGAAAAGCAGGACAAAGAGGACGAAAATGAGGAATCCGCTTATAAATGGCACCAGCAACCAGAAGGGTACGCTAACAGTATAGTACAGTATCAGTGTCAACACTGCCCCGGCGAAGCCCAGCAGGAGATTGTCAGTATATAGGTACTTCCTGTTGAATCCTCCTTTTGCCACCCAGAAAATAAACAGGGCAGATGACATTAATAAGCTTGACAGGATTATTACTAATTGATGCATATCTCAGGTATTTTGTTGGTTCAACCTCTTTTTCTTGCTATATATAACGACATGAGCACCAAAGCCAGCGAAGGTAAGGGATCTGTGGCAGCAAAGACCGCCATTACCCTCTTGCCTTTCAGTGACCTCAGATATTCCCTGGCTCTCAGCTTCCCGGCAAACAGGGCCTTCAGACTGAACCAGCTGTCAGTAAGCCAGTTGATCCACCTGACCCCGGCCAGGTAACTGTCAGGAAAAGTAATTTCCTGATTATTGACAAACCTGTAGGCAATCATGGCGTAGTCTACTCCGCACGCTCTCGCCAGTCCTACCCATAGCCAGGTCCGGGCATTCATCTCAATCAGCTTGTAGAAGCCGTCTTCAGGATCACGGATATATTCAATCTCACAAACCCCGGTATAGTTCAGTCCCTTCAGAAGCCTTGCAGAAATTTCACTGCACTCATCACTTTCAATACTCTCGGCAAGGGTAGCTGTTCCGAATGTCCACGGATGTTCTCTCAGCTTCTGCCCTGTCCAGTGGCACTTTACCTCTCCGTCAACGCAAAAAGCAGTGAATGAGACAGTCCTGTTTGATCCGGTGAAGGGTATCACACTCTGGGTCAGTGAGCTTGCTGTATCATGCAACTCCTCAATCAATGAGAGCTGCGTGCCCAGCTCCTCTGCACTGTGTGCCACCAGTGCCTTCGCCTTCATGGATTTATAGAACGAAAGTCCAAACCGTCCACGCGTTATCACCGGGTACCTCAGTTCACTGGAACCAGCCTCATCCGGACTCTTAAAATACCGGGTTGGAGGAATTCTGATGCCAAGTTCAGTCGCAAGATCAAGCAGATTCTTCTTGTCATAGATCCGGTTGATGATATCAGGTCCCGGGGTGACAAGTTTGTAAATGCTCTCCAGCCTCTCCCGGTTGCGCGAAAGGGTGTGAACGGCATGGTCATTTGAGGGTAACAGAAGCCACCCCAGCAAGCTTTCCTTCACCCCCAGTTCAGCCAGGAAGATGGCAAAATCATCAGTATCAAAACCGGGTGAATAGAAGAACCCTTTACAGTACCTTGAGTACCTTGCTATGCAGTTATTCCTGTCGACTACTATAACCGGAATACCGGCTTCTCCCAGCGACCTCACATTGGAGAGTCCCTGAACATGTCCCTCAATAATCACTGCTCCCCTGATCGTATTCCCGGTTTTTTTCATCGCAATGTTAACTCCCCTCTGTTTCAATTTCCATCCGGGTTTCCGCTGCCGGAAATAACCGTGCGGTATATTTCTGTCAGCCGGTCAGTGACAGATGCTGCGTCAAGCCCCAGTTCTATGATTCTATCCCTTCCCGCTGTCTTAATTTTCTGATCCAGCGCCATGGAAAGCTTCGCTGCAATATCATCCGGATCATCCGATGTGATATGATACCCCTGCAGGCCCCGGGTGTTAATCCTCACATCCCCCACATCAGTGCTTACCACCGCCAGGTTGCAGGCCATAGCCTCCTTCACGGTATTGACTGATCCTTCCCAGGCCGAGGTAACCAGCAGTACATCTGCTGCATTGTAATACAATGGCATCATGCTATGATCGGCATTATGAAGGGGAAGAAGCATAGCGTCATCCCGTTTCATCCTGCTGAACGATTCTGAGGCAAGGGTGAAATTCTTTTCCGGCCGGTCAGGATCTGCTGCAAACAATACTACCTTTTTATCCGGGAGGCCAAGGCGACACCTGGCCTCCGCGCGGTTTAACGGACGAAACATATCGGTGTCAACCCCGTTTGGCAACACAATTATATTCCTGTTCCCGATTCTTGACTTCATCATTTCAGTCTTGACTATCGTCCGGCTCCACCGATACCGGCAGAAGAGTCTCAAAAGCGGCAATATAAGTGAATTCCCAAGAACGTCACTGCCCATCAGTGACACTACCATCCTGTGTCTGCCCGCCAGCGAAGCAGCAATTGCCGTAAGGCTGTAATGAGCATGAACAAGGTCATAATGGCCTTCCCTGATACATCTTCTCAGGGCCGGCATATTCCTCAGGTAGCCAAATATCCCTCTCCCTGAAATGTAATAATAGTCTATCTCGTGACCTGCCATACTCAGGGAAGCACCCTGCCGTGCACCGTGTTTGAGCGGTGTGCCGGCGCTGCTGTCAGTGACTCCTGTCACCGGGTTATTGCCGCTTAAAACAAACAGTATTCTCAACCGCTTCGGATTATCAGGATTTAATCATGCGCAAAGCATGCTCCAGCCTCAGGTCGTAACAGCCGTTTGATGCGAAATCACCCGCTTCGAAGACCCAACTTCCGTCAACATGCCTGTACCGCCCCGGTACAGAATTTACAAGCATCTGGTATGGATCCGACTGCCCGAAAAAGCACTGAACCTCATTTACAAGGTATCTGCCTCCAGGCTCAAAAAGGTCAATGGCCACAGATGACAGCCCTGTACGGTCGGTTACCTCCCGGATAAAATCAAGCAGGGCAACCGGAACCTCATCATAACCTTTTATAAGAGTTCCGCTTGATTTATTGTTACGCGCAATCTTCTTGTGCGCAAAATAAGAATCCCCTATCCTTACACACCTCCACTCATACTGATGGGGAATGAACTCCTGGAAAATCACAAAACCCTTCTGCGGGTTTAAATAAGTCGTCTTGTATTCGAGCATCCTCTTCGAAATAAAGCCCTTCAGGGTGAATGCCTTTGCGACTTTCTTCCATAGTGACCCCTTGTTCAGCTTGGGGCCGGTCCTGACATTTATCCCCGGCCCGAAGGCTCTCCTGACATAATCAGAAGCTCCCCGCCTGTCACTTATAAAAGTCACTCCGTTGCCTGAAGCGCCTATATTGGTCTTCGCCACAAGGGGAAATTTTTCGCATCCCTCCAGGTATCTTACAGCTTCCCGGGATGAATAGAAAACGTGGGTTTCCGGATGGGGGATGGCATTTGCCTTCAGCCAGTCGCGTAGAAAACGCTTGTTCTCATAAACCAGCACCTCATCAAGCGACGGGTATACCGGTACCCCTGCATGTTTATGGAGTATGAAGGCCCGCTCATCATACAACTGCTTGAATCCCGAAGTCCGACCCGGAGGCCTGAGAAGAACAAGGTCGAATTGTCTCTCACTGAACCTCTCAAACCAGTCTGATGAGGTCAGATCCAGCACCGTCCAGGCAATCTCATCACTCCTTCTGCTGCATGCCTCAACCCACTGATCATGATCATCGGCTGATTCATTCCTGAATATGGCAACATTGATTTTCATCGTATCATTTCCTGCTCCAGCATATTGAACATTACAATATTTGAAAATTTATGAAGGTGTCGTTCAGTAGTCATCGGGGGTGAAGCTTTCAGGGCCGCCACCGCTTTCCCGGTGTCAAAATAATCATTTGTCAGACACCTGCTGTCCACCGCTTTCTCCAGCCTTCCCTCAAGAAAGAACCTGTAAGCCTCTCCGTATGCAAACGAGGGCGGATATTTCCTGCGGTCGGAAAAATACCTGAACCCCTTCACAGCACTCCAGCAGAGGGGTCCCATAAGGTACTCACGGGTGTTGTATGACCCTCTCTTCCCGAAAGGCACATGGTCGAGTCCGGGATAGAGAAGATGCTGTAACTGCATGCTGAGCGAATAAAGCCCGTGACGTTTCAGCAGGTTTCTGCTGCTGTTGTCTTTGTGTAAAAAACTGTAACGGCTCATGAAGAGCAGCTCAAGGAACTCAATATCAAGAAAAACAGGATAGGGATAGTCCCAGTAAGCCGCCGAGAGATATACATCCTGTGAATGGTGCGGTATGCCGATCTCAAAAATACCCTGGAAAGCACGCATCTTTTCAGATAAACCCGGTACCATGCTCCTCATATGCAAGATGCGCTCAAAGATCTGGTCGGTAAGCTGCCGGTCAATCCTCAGGAAACTCTCTTCCAGCCTGGTTGAGAGATCGGTGATGCCTCCCGTCTTCCACATCTCCTTCAGGAAATCCGTGAAGATCAGGTTGTCAAAATAGATCCCCATAAGGAGCTCCCCTCCAAGGTATCCTGTATAGAAGGCAGCATCACTGCCCGTACTCTCCGCAGCCCTGGCAAATGCATAGTTGCGATGGCTCCTGTGGATGTTTATCTCCGGGTTAAGGTCTGCCACAATCCTTGAAGCTTCTTCCTCAAACCACTCCCTGGTGCCGGGAGGCTTGATAATCATATGCCCTATGCCTGATGCCATTGCTAATTTTGCGGCATAAACAGCGTCACGCGAATTGTCATTACCGTATGTTATCCCGGTTGGCTTCTGTCCGTCGCCAAGCAATGCAGCAAGGATGGTCCTGCTGTCCTTTCCTCCGGTAAGGGTGATGATGGCGGATTCCGGCTTTAAAAACCGGCGGAAGTTGGAGATGAGTGCCCTGAACAACTCCGCAAACTCCTCAATACCAGGTCCCGGATCATTAACATCATGACCCGTAAGGTCATCAGGCGACCAGTATTTGACGTGGGTGGACCTCCCTTCACTGATTGTGAAAGAGTCACCACATGTAGTCTTGAATAGGTCCCTGAAAATAGTGTAATGAAGAGGTACACGGTTAAAGAGCGACTGCATGCCGAGTGATGCGGCATCAAACTCCGGGATGAGTCCGGTAAGGCTCAGGTCTCGTACTGACCCTGAAATACAAAGCTGGTCTCCCTTATAATAATAAAATGCTTTGTACAGACCGATCTGGTCAGTGAAAACCTCAATCTTCCCCCTGCTGAAGATAATTATGAGAAAGTATCCTTTCAGGTGACTGGTTAATGACCGGCCGTATCTCTCATGGAGCGATGCCACCAGCCGGCCCTGGTTAAGTGATCCGTAATTGCCGGAGTCACTGATGCGCGGGATAACGTAACCCCTGATAAACACAGATGTCTCACCGTATACCTCAACCTCCGGACCATCATAAAAGAGTTTGTAAGTGCCGTACTCAAATGAATGTGACAGCCTGCCGGATAATTCAGGACCGACTCCCGGCGTTACAGGGCAAAGCAGAAAACCATCCTTAATTTTAGACCTGGCTCTCACCTGAAAAGCCTCCTTATCTTTCTGATGTTGCCCAACTGAAAAAGCCTTTCAGCAGGATTCATATAATATCCAAAAAAGTATTCGTAAATCCTGGATGGAACATTCTCATGAAACTTAATCAAGCTCCTGACTATCAGACTTCTGCGTCTCAGGCCGTTCATAACGGTAAGCCTCCTGTTGCGGGCCGCGATATTCATCTTCCCCCTGACAACGAAGTTACCTTTCTCCTCATGCGTCGGAATGGCCTCTGTTATCCGGCAATCCTCATCCAGAACAAAAACTGCCGAGTTCTTTGTCTTCCGGAACAGCGCGTAATTCCTTCCGTTTTTAATAAAATCACCGAATGTCAGGCTCCCGAGGCCGTAGAATATTTGTGCTGACCTGTAAGTCTCATATGCCTGAAGGGTATGGGAATGATGACCCATGATCAGGTCAGCACCGGCATCTGCAAGCGCTCTTGCGGCATTGCTCTGCCACTCATCATGATAGAATGAATAGTCATTGCCCCAGTGAATGCTCACTATTACAATATCTGCCTGTTGCCTGAGTGCGCTGATCTCCCTGGCTGCCGCAGCCGGATCAAATATGTTCAGGAAAATGCCGGCATACGAATCAGCCTTGGGGTTTGTTGATTGATGGACATAGGCCGTAAATGCCACCTGCACGCCTGCAAGCTTAAAGATGACGGGTCCGGCCTGGTCTGCCGTGAGCCCTGCCCCGGCATGGTAAATACCCCGTTCATCCAGGAGCCTTAAAGTATTCTGCAGACCCTCGCGTCCGCAGTCGAGGATGTGGTTGTTGGCCAGGGAAACACAAACGACATTTAACATTTTAAGCAACTCCCCGGTTACCCCGGCATCTGAAAAAAGATGTGTCTTTTTGCTCCTGTTCCTCTCCTCCGCGACAACAGGGGTCTCAAGGTTGGCAATGAGACCGTCGGTCCTTTCAAGATGTGAAGCCAGCCATGCGTACCTGCGGCTGTTATTCCCCTGATCAGTACTGATCAGGCCGTTCATGGCAATATCACCGGCAAGGGCAAAATTCATTCTGTCGTACCGTTTGAACCAGCATTCGACTGGATCGCAGACCTCTTCCTACTTAGCAGAAAACCCCTCATAACACCAAGAATAGCTCCCCAGACAAGGAAGATCAGGCTCCTCAGCTCAATGGCGTAGACAGTGCCTGATACGGACAATACCAGCTGGGCTGCAAGAAGCACCCAGAATAGTGCATTGAGTTCCCTGAACAGAATATGGTTGCCCAGCGCCCTGTAATAACGGTTCTTCTCCCATATAAGCCTGATAAACAGGTAAAACCACAGTAAAATACCTATCAGCCCGGAACCGTTGAGAATTATCATGTAATCAGTGTGCAGCATCCTCTTGCTGTTAAAAAACAGCCTGTCGTTAAATACCTCCGATCCTGCCAGTTTATGACGGAAGGAGCCTGATACCCATGCCTTCGAAACCAGGTCTATTTCACTGATCCTGCCCTCAGTTTCTATGGTCTCTTCAGTAAGTTCAACCCTTTCCCCTCTGGCTTCGAATCTGGATCTGAATAAATCTGTAAACCCCGGAAAGACAAGTATAAGAATCAGGAAAAGCAACCCGGAAATGACAGTGGTTCGGAGCAAAAGAGTAAACCTTTGCTTGACTGAAAAATATGTAACAACTCCTGCTGCTGCAGAGATCAGCACTGATCTCTTTATTCCGACCACTGTAATGAGCAGTGCCACCAGGTAGAAAACAATAACTGCTCTCCGGTATTTCTTTACGAACAGCATAGTTGCAGGCATCAGAAAAACAAGTACCAGTATGTTCTTGGTAATATTAACCCTGCCGGCTCCGAAGTAAAATGTTTCATCGAGATAATCAGAGGTCCCCAGCTGAAAGATATTTGCGATTGCAATATTCAGGAGATGAAGCATAAGGGTTATGAAGAGCACCCTGAGCAACATTTCCAGCTTCCTGATTGAATTGATGTAGTAGTATCCCACCGGCAGCATCATTACTCCGATGAAAAACTTAAGGAACAGGTTGCCTGAAAGCATTCTGTCTGTGGAGAAAAGTACCAGGATCATGTAAAATGCAAGATAGAGCATGATGAACCTGTATATCCCCTCATTAGGCAGACGGGCAACGACGAAATAAACGGCAAATACCCCTATTATAAGGGCACGCAGGTTCCCGGTATTCAGGATGTCGGAACTGAAATATTCCGAGGTGTTCGAAGCAATGGCATTAATAAGCGGGATGGCAAGTACAAAATAGAACTGCCATGAATATTTAGCTGCTTTAACCATTAACGACTTCGGTCAGTACCTGTTTGTATTGCTGCGACCTGGCCTCCCATGAGAATTCTTCCGTGGTCGTGTGATTACTGAATGTGAAACTACTCGCCATGATCTTCCTTATCGCACGGGCGATCATTTCAGCCCGGTTTACAGTCATTACTATATGACCGGCACCATGTAAAACATCAAGCGCAGGTGACTGCCCGCGGTCAGCAATGCAAAGCACCGGACGGTTAATAAGTGAAATCTCAAAGACCTTGCCCGGTGTCTGCATGCCGTACGCATTATCAATAAATACAACCGCATCGGCATCCATGTAAACATTTATCAGATCGCGGTGCGCTGTCTGTCCCCTGAAGTTTATATGGTTTGCAGCTGCTCCGGTATTTAAAAACTCCCTGTTGTATGATCCGTACAAATCAAGCCGTACCTCCCGGGCCTGATCAGATTCATTGATCAATTTGATAGCCCTGTAAAGTTCAAAGGGCTCCCTCAATCCCCTGTATAATTGCCCTGCATATACAAGGTTGAAATACTCCCTTTGGCTTGATCCGGCACCTTCCCCTGACCCTCTCCTGACAGCCGAAATATACGATTCACTTACACCGTAGGGGATGATGCAAACCTGCTCCGGCCTGAGGCTCTTATAAGTACCGAGATAATGATCGCGTGTGACCGCATTGGTGACAATCAGTCTGTCAATATGCTTCAGGTACCTCTTTTCAAAAGAGCGGGCCAACAGATCCCGTATGAAACCGTTCTTTGAATTTTTATAAAACGGATCCCCCACATCTAGGATTATTCCGGCCCCGGTCTTCCGCCTCAAAGCCCTTATACTGAGCATCACCGTGAATGGAAATGCGCTGAGGACAACCGCATCAATCTTCTGTTCCCTTGTAAGTCTTAGAACCTCCCTTCTGATCCTTCCTCCTTCTGTAATGACACTGTCAGGGAAAAGAAGGGACCTGGCAACCTTTGTGACTAAAGATTTCAGCTTCCCTTGATTCCGGGAAATACCTGACACTATCCCCGAAGAATTACTCTCCCGGTTGAGTAGTCTGCCTGGCAGAGAATACTCAAGTGAGTGGATTGTAATCCCGTTTTCACGCCTCACTCCTCCCTGGCCGTGTGTCAGTTCAAGGAGATGAACGTCAAAGAAGGAACATAGAAAGCTTAAGATCTCCCTGAAACGGATTGGCTGAGCGCCGGTTCTTGAGAAAGACCTTACAACGAACAGGATACTGTTCACAAAGGCTGCTTATTGTTTTTTAATAAAAGTGGTGATAAACGACCCACCCTCTCCTGAGACCGACAGGTGGTATGAGCCGGGCTTAAGTCGTGATATATCCACGGTGACATTCTGGTCTGACACCCGCTTCTTAATTATTAGTGAGCCGAAGCGGTCATAGATGTTCAGGTCGGAATACCTGGCCTCTGACACAGGAAACCAGACGGTGATCTGTGATGAGGCAGGATTGGGATAAATCACAACCTCCGTGACTGCGCCTCCCTTAGAGAACTTGGCCACAGGGGCAGGATCATCATTGTCGTCTATCGGAAAGAGGCACTCGCATGGACCGAGAAGAGCACCCAATGCCAGAAATCTGGCTACGCTCCTGACCGGTACGGCCACAGAACTGCCGTTATAACACATTGGCACCCTTGTTCCGTATAACAGGGTTCTGTAGTAGACACTCTTGCCCGTCAGAACCCAGCTGTCATTAATCCAGGTTTCAACTCTATACTCAGAAATTTCACCGTATATATCGTATGAATAGATCTGCTTGTTCAGGTTCACCAGGGCTGATGTACGGGTGGAGGGATTATATTTCAGCGACTGTCTGATGCGCGTCGCAGTCCTTCCGAGATCATCATACGTAAAGAGCTCCACCCAGAAGATAACGCCATCAGCAATCCGCTGTTCATTTCGTTCAATTAGTTTGCCCCCCGTGCCATAGATGTAATTCTTATAGGAAAAGTCCGTCCAGACCCCCTCGGTATACATCATCTGCCTGAGGTAGGTCTCAGTAATATTGTCTTCATTATAATTGTACCAGTGCTGCTGGTAGGGAATCCATCCTCCTTCCCCGGGGCCTGAGAAAACCTCCCTGGCCAGGTAACCATTATCATTATATAAATAGTCACTTCTTGAACTTTCGGTATATTCCGTTCCATTCCAGGCCTGCAGAATATAATGAGTCTTCCTCCCTGCTTCGTCAAAGAAATAATCCTGCCTGTTGACCGGAGTCCTTGAAGGAAGGGAAAGTCTTTCTACAAGAGGATACCTTCCTTCGTCATCATAATGATAAAGAAAAACATCCACCGGAAAATAATTATCATTTTCAGCCTCTTTTGCGAAATTGACTACAGAGTCGAGCTTCTGAACCCTCACAGGCTCACAGTCGAAAACCTTCTGGCTGGCAAGTTGAATACTTACTAACAATAAAACAATAAAAAATAATCTCCTCTTCATCTTCTGCACATTACTGATATTGTCTTTAACGAAACCGCAAGAATTTTGTTCTGTTTTATCCGACTTATCGGTGTAAAACAGGCTTGCTCATGTTAAGAATGACACCGGCTGTCCGGTTTAACAATTTATTGTAAGAACCTGTAAGCATCAACGCTGCAGCACCTCTCTGCTTAATGTTTAAACTGCACCGTCTCATTTTTTTGAATGATTCCAGGGCGAGCTGATGGTTCATTGACCTGTATCCGTGGAACAATGCTGCCTTATATTTTTTGCAGCTCAGCCTTTCCAGCAAATTACTGTCACCATTTCCAAACCGGTTATAGAAATAATCGGCTATCTCAAATCCTTTCAGAACGAACCGGTAGTGATCTTCACTATTCCTGAAGTGACAGGCTGAATTGTCGCGTATCCTGTAAACAGCCGTCTCTTCCGGTAAAACAGAAATTCTTGTCCTTGCTGCCGCGAACAACCACAGGGGCGTATCTCCCACAATAAAACTTTCCAGGACCGCCGATGGCATTTCATTAAAGTACTCTTTTACCAATGAGGTACGAATCATTATTGTAGCTGTCCCAATCGATGACATGTCAAGCAGATAATCATCAAACGCCACGCTGCTCTCATACCTTCTGTTTCTGAAGCAGTTGTGCAGTGTTAATCCCGTACTGCAAAAATACTTCCGGTAATCTGTGCATACCATCCCCGTCCCCGGACTACCCTCAAGAATATCAACCTGCTTCTGAAGTTTCTTTTTGTCAATCCAGTAATCATCTCCTTCAAAATAGGCAATATATTTCGAATCCGGACTCAGAATCAAATCCGTCCAGTTCTTATGCGGACCAACATTTCTATCCTGCAGGATCAATTTTATTTTATCCGGAAATGACCTTTTGTATTCAAGGAGAACTTCCCTTGTTCCGTCTGTCGAAAAATCGTCAGCAATAATAAGTTCAAAAGGAAAGTTGGCTTCCTGCGCAAGGACACCGTCAATCGCCTCCTTGATATAATCAAGATGATTGAAGGTTATCAGGCACACCGATACCATCGGACTATTCATTATGATTGCCCTTCTCACAAACCAGAAAGATACTTGAGCAGAGATCCGGATAATGCTGTCCCAGCTCATAGCACCCGTCAAGGTAACTCTCTGAAATTATGTCAGTCTCCAGCAGCCTGTCCCATTGGAAATTGGCCAATGCCTTGAAAAAGATCCCGGACCTGTGGACTATCTTAAGGCCGGCCTTCCTCACATCGCATTCAAGTGTGTCAAGGGAATAGGTTCTTTTATGGCCATGCGCGGCTTCCGCCACGGTAACTGCAGTATTATGAGATATGAGTCCCATCTTGACGGCTATCTGCCGTGAAGGAGCATTCGCATTTGGACAGGTGATAAACAGACGGCCCGCCTCAGAAAGCCATTCATTGTTTATCCTCCCCAGAACGTGAACCGGATCATCAAGATGCTCAAGTACATGAGTGATGACAATATTATTATAGACCTCCGACAGCCTGACCTCTTCAAACAACGCATTTATATGCCTTATCTTTCTCCCTTCTCTTTTTTCAGAAGCTGCAATAGCTTCACGGGAGGCCTCAACACATGTTATATCCTCAAAAAATGACAGAAGACGCTCTGTGAAATCGCCTTTATAACTCCCCAGTTCAAGCAGGTTCCCCTCCCTGAAGAAGGGGATAAATGACCTGATCATATACTTATGCATTACATCCAGGTCGAAATTATAGGCATACCTGTGACTGGTTGTGTCATCCAGTTCCCTGTCAAAATTTCTTTTTGTACTCATAATGCAAAATCAGATGATATTGTTTTTCTGTTGGTTATAATATAATCCTCATCCTGAGAGGACGGGTTTGAAAGGGGTCTTTCACGAATCCGAATCTTTCATAGAATAACACCGCTCTCTCATTTGATTCCTCAACCTCAAGAACAATTGCCATTGAATTAATGTTCCGGGCATGGTCAATACAAAGCTTCATCAGCCTGGAGGCTAATCCAAGGCCTTCATAGTCTTTCAGCACACTCACGCTTGTAACAAAAGCTTCACCACCCGTCTCCTCGCTGAAGTATGCAGCGACAAGTCCGGCCAGCTCATCTCCGGCGAACGCCTCAAAAGTAACCGCCCTTTCTGCAAGCTTCGATGCATATTCATCAATTATAACTCTTGATGAGAGGGCAGGCTCAAACCTGTAATCACAGAGCAGGAGATGCCTTCTTATGTCATCTGCTGTCGCAGTCTTTATTCTGATTTCTATAACTGCAGGTATCATAAGTCAGCTTCCAGTACTGCAATACCAAATCCCTCCCTGCCAAACTCATTGCCATTGTACAGCAGATAAATTGAGCCGTCGGATTCCATCAGATGGGGGTAACACTGCATCTCAGAGTCCCATCCCGATTCTGACAGTCCTATCCCTGCTTTACTGTCACTACGGGTCCAGGTCTCAAGGTCTTCGGAAACAGCATAGCCCAGACGGTAGCCTCTGCCGGCATTCGTTCTGAAATCATCCGGGTACCTGTAGCAGAAGTACATATGATACTTGCCTCCTGTCTCAATTACAGTAGGCATTGCCTGGCACTCATCTTCCCCCAGCTGGTTCTCTATAATTCCCGTGCTCTCTCTTTCCCATGAAATTCCGTCATCAGATACAGCATGTGCAACTTTGTAGACCCGCTCAGCCTGAAGGGATCCGGGCTGTTTTACCCATTTCGTTCCAAAGATGTACCACATGTGGAACCGTCCTTTGAACCGGGTGACAAACGGGTCTCCCACAAGGAAAGGTTCATGGAGAGATGCAGCGAGTACCGGCCCGTCACCATACCTTACAAAGGAAATTCCATCATCCTCGCTGACGGCAAAGCCTATTGCCGTCTCAACGGAAACTGAAACCCTCCTGCTCCAGCCGCCGGTCCATGCATAAATACGGTCTCCGTATCGTAATACATTCATCGGGAAAATTCCGTGCTCATCAAAACAACCCAGCTTGCCGGGAGATATCACCTCCCTGTCTGACACCCTGAGAACTTTACTGAAGCTTTTGTCAAACTCTGCATAGGCAATGTTGCTGAAATACTTCCCGTTTACCGGATCTTTGGTTCGGGTTGAGAAATATACTCTTATAAAATCCCTGAAAACAATCGCTTGAGGCGACTGTGCAAAGCCCGCTGTTCCATTGAAGAGGAGATGTTCGTAAGGATTGAAAATCCTTCCCAGTTTCACCCATTTCATCTTTGAGCCCTTTTAAAAATGGTTATAACTCTCCCTCCAGTCTGGCGACACCAAAGCCCTCCCGGCCCACCCCGTTGCCAAGGTAGAACATATAAATCTCTCCTTCATGCTCATACAGGTGCGGGTAACTCAACATTTCCGAATCCCAGCCTTCTTCCGAAACGTCGATACCAGCCAGCCCATCATCTCTTGTCCAGTTATATTTATCCGGTGACCAGGCATATCCTATCCTGTATCCGCGCTCCCTGCCTCTGTACCCGGTGCCGTGTCTGTAACAAAAAAACATATGATATTTCCCCTTGCTGTAAAATACATCAGGACTTGCCTGGGCTTCATCGGGGATTCTTGCATCAATTAGATCCCGTTGCTCCTTCTTCCAGGCAATGCCATCATCGGATGAAGCCATCCTTATGCGGTACACAGGCTCAGCCCTGCCATTGTCATTAATCCATCTTTTACCGGCAATATACCACAGATGGTACAATCCTTCATACCTGCGTATCTTTGGCCCGCTGAGCACAAAGGGCTCAGCGGCGTCATATGACAGAACCGGCCCCGGACCGGATTTGATGAATGTCTCACCTCCGTCATGACTCACTGCCCTCCCTATGGCCACATTGAAGGGCACCGATTCACACCTGGTCCAGCCCCCGTAGTAAACTATCACATCCTTGCCTTCACGGATAACTGAAACAGGATAGGTCCCGAATTCATCAAATGTACCGGTATCACCCAATTCTAGTATGGGTTCTGTGGCAACCCTGAGTATCCTGAATGGCGCCTTCTTCTCCAGGTCAGTGAAAGCCGAATAACTTACATACTGACCATTGCTGTCAGGGGAGGGCCGGCATGAAAAATAAACCCTGATGAAGTCATCAAACTCAAGAACACACGGAGCCTGAGCATACTCCTTCATCCATGGCCCTGTACCGTGTTTACGGGGATCAAATACAATCCCCAGCTTTTCCCATCTGTACATTATTATGAATTCAGATTAATTCATAGGCAGTATCAATTAACTCCCTGACTCTGTCTTTGGGATTAAACATCATTACATCAATCACCGACAACGACGGAATAAATTCACTGCTGAATTGCCTGTAATTAACTCCCGAAGATTTTAAAAACTGAAGATCTATCCCCGCCTCTAAAAATTTATCCTTCTCATACAGAATCATGCCGCCTTCCGGATTAAGATATCTGTCTGCTTTCATTGACCGGCACATTGCGATTACCCTGTCTGCTGACTTCAGAGTGTGATCCGTATCTACTGTTGAAGATACAATAATCGGGGTTTTGATGTCAAGGAACTCCGAGATCCTCATCAATGAATTATGTATATATCCGAACAGATTATCGTCCTCATGCATAAAGCATGACTCTATAAGGGAATAAACAGAGTCAAAGCTGGGTGCTTTGCGGTATGCCTCGGAGATCCTGCCCAGAGTCTTTCTTCTTCCCTCTGCCCAATCAGGTGATATATGACGGTCACGGATATCAAGGTAATCCGATTCCTTTTTAAGTGTAATAGTGAAGTAGGCAGCCTGACTGTTGCTCAGAATTCGATTCCGGTTTACCCAGCCTCCCTTTGAATACTGGATGTTGTCATAAACCACAAATTTATCGGCAGCATTCAATAACTGAAAGTATCCCAGATAAGGGAAAAAATAGGGTTGCATTATTGCCAGTCTCATGATCAGGCTTCAAGAATAATATTGCAGATCCGGCCAACCTCAGCCGGATCAAGCCCGGAATAAATTGGCAGGCATAAGACCTCTTCGGCAATCTGCTCAGCAACAGGCAGGTTACCCAAACGTGCGGATGGCAATCCGCTGTATGAGGGAAACCGGCTGATCAGCGGATAGAAGTATCGCCTTGAATAAATGTTGTTCTGACGAAGCCGCATATATACATCTTCCCTTGATTTGCCAAACATATGCTCATCAATGAATACAGGAAAATAGGTGTAGGAGTGATTTACTCCTGCAATGTCCTCAAAAATTCTAATGCCCTTTATGCCTCTCAGCCTTTTTCTGTACTCATTTGCAATGTTCCGTCGATTTTCAATATTCTGATCAATATATTTAAGCTGAAGCAACCCGTATGAAGCCTGTATCTCATTCATTTTTGCGTTAATTCCCGGCTCAATCACAATGGTCTCATCAACAAATCCGAAGTTTTTCAGAAGGTCAATACGTTCCTTGGTCTGCGCATCATGGCATATTATGGCACCACCCTCTATCGTATTGAATGCTTTCGTTGCATGAAAACTAAGGACGGAGACATCACCCCAGTTTAGCAGGGAATTACCGTTCACCTTAACACCAAAAGCATGAGCTGCATCATAGATCAGCTTAATATTGTATGTATCCGCAATGCGTTTGAATTCATCCACTCTGCATGGGTTCCCATATACATGCACAGGCATGATGGCAGTTGTCTGTGGTGTAATAGCCGCCTCAACAAGCGACGGGTCGAGATTGTAGTGGACAGGCTCCACATCAACAAAGACAGGCCTGATATTATTCCACCAGAGCGAATGGGTAGTGGCAACAAAACTGAACGGTGTGGTAATTACCTCCCCGGTGATTCGCAATGCCTGCAGGGCAGTCATCAGGGCGAGGGTGCCGTTTGCAAATAATGACAGGTGCTTTACCCCCAGGTATTCAGCCAGAACCCTCTCAAACTCCTTGTGAAAAGGACCATTGTTGGTTATTACCCCGCTCTCCCATATCCTGGCCAGAGACTCCACAAATTCATCAAGTGGAGGAAGAGATGGTCTCGTAACAAACAGAGGCTCCTGCTGTGAATTGTCCATTACAAAATGTTTTTAAGGTGGGGAATTTTGTCAGTAATTATTTGCCTTATCTCTGAATATCCGTTCATCCTGAATATCCTGGCGAGAAAAACCGTCATCGCTAAAAGCACAGCAATCTGAATAACAAGCAATAGCACCGGAGAAATAGTAAGAAAATAACTTAGTGAGAAGGCTGCAAGCGAAACGACAACACCAAGAATGAATGAAGGTAAAATGTCAGCCAGTTGTTCGCCAACAGGGTAACCTATCAGCCGTCCGGAATAGTAGCTGTTGATAAAATAGCCTGCGAAAGAGAGAATTATCATACCAATCAGCATTGCTATGATGCCGCTGAATATGCCAACAACTATCACCGGAACTGCAAGTATCTTTTTTATTATCTCCAGCCTGAGAAACAGATCCGACCTGCCCTTGACATTGAGGATGTTCAGGTTCAGGGCATGCAGAGGGAATAGCATTGCGCTCAGACAAAGCAGCTGGAGGTACGGAACCGCAGGCAGCCATTTCTCCCCGATCAGTGTGAGGATCATCGGACGCGCCACAGCTGCCATTCCCAGCATCATAATGAAGGTGACGAACATTGTAGAGATTATAAGCTTCCTGTAGCCCGCCTTAAGCCTGTCGTTCTCATCCTGTACCATGCTCAGCACAGGATAACTGACCCGCTGCAGCGTACCCGTCAGATTCTGTGATGCAAGCCGGCTGAACTGGTCAGCCCTGGTGTAATATCCTAACTCCGCTGCGGAAAAAAACTTCCCTATGATGAGAAGATAAATATTACGGTAAACAGTGTCAATCAGTCCTGATACAAGCAACCTCGAGCCGAAGGAGAACAGCGACCTGAACGACTCCCTGCTGAATCTTAATGCGGGAACCCATCTGTTTGAAAACCACAGTATCAGTGCCTGTACAATGCTGCCGGTAACACTTCTCCATACAAGGCTCCAAACCCCGAAACCATTCAGAGCCAGCACTATTGCCACAATTCCTGAAATAACAGCCGCCGTAAGATTTACCTTCATCAGCTGCCTGAAATTCACGCTCTTAGTGAGCCTGGTCTTCTGGGTAACAACTGTGGCATTGATGAGAATAATAATGCCCAGAACTCTTGCAATATCAGTAAGCTCCGGCTGCTCATAGAACCGTGCTATTGCAGGAGCTGAGAAAAAGAATATGAGGAAGATGACAATCCCGGTAATAAAATTGAAATGAAAAACAGTCGAATAATCCAGGTCATCAGCATCCTTTTTCCTGATAAGCGCCTGCCCGAACCCACTGTCGACCAGGCTCTGGCTGACAGCAAGGAAAACCGTTATCATGCCTACCAGACCGAATTCCGACGGAGAGAGAATACGCGCCAGAACCAGTCCTGCAATAAACTGGACCAGCTGCGTGGTCATACTGTCGGAGAAACTCCAGAAAAGACCCGTGACGGCCTTCTTTTTTAAGCTTTTCTCACCCACAAGTGCGGAATGTCCTGGTATAATTAACCCCTGCCGGTTACCTGCTGAAAGTCCGGTTTTATTAATCCTCCGGTTCGTCAGTCACACGGCATTCGTGTCTAACGTGCTCTGTATCTGATTGATCGGCTATTAAACGCCGTGAGATTTAAGACAATAAGCACAAAGATAAAAAAGAACCATTCACTTGTTCAGATAAGTGACTTAGAGGTTATCAACATACCATTCAACGGCACGTCTCAGTCCCTCCGGGAAGAGTACCTGCGGCTTGTACCCGAGCAGCCCGATGGCCTTGCCAACACTGGCCATGCTGTGGGGTATGTCTCCTGCCCTGGTCGGTCCGTGCTTTGGCTCCACTGTGGCAATCGCGGGATCATGACCTGCCAGGTATCCCCTGAGCATAACGGTCATCTCATTCAGGTTGACAGCATCGCCGCAGGCAACATTGTAAGCCTGGTTCAGCGCGGCGGGATTCTCAGCCGTGGCCGCCAGGTTGTTGGCCAGCAATACGTTGTCAATATAGGTGAAATCACGCGAGTAGCTGCCGTCGCCATGAATGACCGGCGACTCATATTTCATGAAAGACTGGGTGAATCTCGGGATGACTGCAGCATATGGTCCCTGCGGATCCTGCCTCCTGCCGAAGACGTTGAAGTAACGCAGCCCGATGGTCTCCATGCCGTAGAGGCTGCCGAAGATGCGGGCATACTCCTCGTTGACAAGCTTGGTGATGGCATAGGGCGAAAGCACCTTGCCGGTGCGTTCCTCAACCTTGGGAAGCTCGGCAGAGTCACCGTATACCGATGAGCTCGAGGCATATACAAACCGTTTTATGCCAGCGTCACGGGTCGCGATGATCATGTTGAGAAACCCGTTGATGTTTACCGCGTTTGTTGTGGCCGGGTCAGCTATGCTCCGTGGAACACTGCCCAGGGCTGCCTGGTGCAGGACAACATCCACTCCCTTTACTGCTTTCTTGCAGGCCTCCGGCTCCCGGATATCTCCGTTAATGAGCCTGAAGCGGGGATTGCCCTTAAGGTCACTGATATTCTCTTTTTTACCCGTTGCGAAGTTATCGAGGCAGACAACCTCATTATCACGCTCCAGCAGGTCGTGACACAGCGATGATCCGATGAACCCCGCTCCTCCCGTCACCAGCACGCGTTTTCCGGTAAGTAAATTCATGATACTAAAATTTCACAAATGTACTAAATAAGGTCGAAAGGTCTTAAGGTCTCATGTCCCAAGGTCTATTATCTCTTTCTGACCTTCATCCGCCAGCTGGCGGATCAGACCTTCAGACCTCAGACCTTTGGACCTTTGGACCTCAGACCTTTGGACGGAGCGAAGCGACAGACCGTATGACCGCAAGACCGCAGGAGCGCAGGAGCGCAGGACCCATTACCTGAACGGAACCACCACCCTTACCGTCTCCTCGACTGCCTGTCCGTTCCGCATGGCCGGAACCCACTTCGGCCCTTCGCGGATCAGCCTGAAGGCCTCGAGGGTGAATGGGTCACCAGCCGTTCTCTCAGCTTTGAGCTCATAGACAGTGCTGTCGGCCCGTACCCTGAATGTAACTACTACTTCCTGCCTGACCCCTGGTTCAGGCTCCACGGAATACCTGGCATTCTCCTGCAGCCATCTGGTGAATTCATCATATCCTCCAACAGGAGATGCCGGCCTTGTTTCCGGACTTACGTCGACACCGCGGATTACTACGCCGGTTGCTCCCCTGCTAGCGGAGACCACCGGAGCAACGCCGGCAGTGGCATCTGGAACAGCATGGGCAGACGGTTTAGTTGTTGCAGCCGCCACCTCGTCCTTTGAAGCAGCACGCTCCTTCATTGCCGTTTTCTTCATCATGGGGATTGGCTCAACAATTACCTCCTCTGCAACAGCTTGCTCAACAACCACCTTCCCCTTGGCGGCTTCTTCGGCAGCAATCTCCCCCTCAGACACTTTCAGTACCTCATTCAGGGCAAGCATATCTTCGTCCACAACTAACGGGGGCAATTCTGCATCAGCCAGATCCCTCTTTCTTTCTGACTTGCTCTCCGCATCCCGGCCGTCAGCAGCCTGTCCGTACCTCAATTCCCGGATATCCGGTGTATTCGAGGATTTCCGTACCGGCTCTGCCATGGCGATGAGGGCTGTGTCTGTGAACACCTCCTCATCCGGGAGTGTCACCTCAGACTTCTTCGCTAATTTTACCCCTGACATCTCCGGGTCTCTCTCCCGGAACATTGAGACATACACCGCCGATGCCACCAGCACTATCACCACTGCGGCAGCAGCCGGAAGCCATATCATCAGCGGCCGCCTTAGCCTCCGCTCCATCCGTCCCTTCAGCTCACGGAGATCCTCCTCAGCCTCCTCCCGGCTCAGCCTCCCCAGCCCTTCAGATGCCTCCTCCTCAAAAGCATCCTTCGGTATGAGCAACCTCTTATCCTTTTCCTTATCCTTCATCTCCCTTTTACTTTAACCTTTAACTGTTACTGCTGCCTACTGCCTACCCCCTACTGCCCTGATTGACCTTTAACCTTTCTCCATACATATCTTCAGATTTCTCTTCCCGTTTTGTATGAACGACTTCACCTTCCCCTCATCTATCCCAAGCCTCCCGCTTATCTCCCTGTACCCGCAACCCTCGTAATAAAACAGCTCGATGCACCTCTTCTGCTCATCCTTCAGTCTCGCCATACACTCTTCGAGCCTCTTCATGTCAATTCCCTCATCGTTTTCAATAGGATGCATCTCTGAAAAATTTTCCATAAAAAATGTAGGGTCGCTGAGCATGGTCTCCATGTGTGCCGACTCGCTCTTCCGGCTCCGCAGCAGCATCAGGCAGTGGTTCCTTGCCACCACATAAAGCCAGGTCCTGAAATTAAGTATCTCCTGCCCGGGCACCGTCGTCACCAGCCTCTCGAAGATATTCATCACCTCATCCTTCGCCTGCTCCCTCTCCTCCAGGTACTTCAGGCAGACCCCATATACAAGATGCATGTACCTCTCATACAACTGTCCCAGGACCCCGATGTCGCCACCCTCCCTGAATCGCCTCAGAAGCTCCTCGTCACTCTCTTCCCTTGATTTTTTCCTCAGAAATACCGGTGGCATCCAAACAGTGGTTCAGCAATTGTCTATTCAATCATAAAGATACGATTTCCTGATTTCCACGTAAGTTTTATGGAATTCTCCTTCCGCCTGCATCCTTATCTCAGAAACTTAAATCATAAAGTCATGAAAACACTATTGTCTATTATCGCATTCATGCTGCTCACCTCGATGGGACAGCAGCCTCAGGTCACCATAAAAGGAAGGGTGGCTGATCAGAACGATGTCCCTCTCAGCGGAGTCATCGTCACTGTGAAAGGAACTAACAACAGCACCACAACCGACACCGGCGGGAAATATTCAATTACCGCGGTGCCCGGCGCCAGTGACCTTGTCTTCACCCTCAGGGGGATGGCCACCCTGGAGGAACCCATCGCGGGCCGCACCGTCGTCAACGTGACAATGATGCCTGAAAAGCAGGCGAAACCGGTAAAAAAGGAAAAGGATGTGGTCTATGACGAAGTCTTTCTTGTCATGGATGTGGCGGAAGAACGTGAGATGTCAGCCGGAGCCGTCCGCTATGACCGCGCCACCGCCCCGCAGATAGCCGGCATAAAGTCGTCATACTATCATCACCAGCCTTACCAGGATCCAAACACCGAATCATACGCAGGCATCGCTGAAAACGGCTATAAGGATCCGCTTAAGGCACCCTACTCTACCTTCTCGATTGATGTCGACAATGCCTCATATTCAAATGTACGGCGCTTCATCAACCTCGGCCAGGAGGTGCCAGCAGAAGCAGTGCGTATAGAGGAGATGATAAACTATTTCAGGTATGATTATCCGAAAGCCACAGGCGAACACCCCTTCTCAGTCTACACCGAGGCAGGTATATGCCCCTGGAACACTAAACATTACCTCCTCCATGTCGGACTCCGTGGTAAGGATATTGATAAAAGCGAACTACCTCCCTCAAACCTTGTCTTCCTGATAGATGTATCCGGATCGATGAATTACCCGAACAAGCTGCCGCTGCTCAAGTCAGCATTCGGACTCCTGGTCAGTGAGCTGCGGCCGGCAGACCGCGTTGCCATGGTTGTCTATGCAGGAGCGGCCGGGGTGGTTCTTGAATCAACCTCCGGAAACAATAAGGAGGCTATCATGCAGGCACTCGACAACCTCCAGGCAGGAGGCTCCACAGCCGGTGGCGCAGGACTGACGCTTGCATACAGGATAGCTGAAAAGAACTTTATCAAAGGCGGAAACAACCGCATCATACTGGCAACGGATGGCGATTTCAATGTGGGGGTGTCGGATAACGTCTCCATGGAAAAGCTGGTTGAGGAGAAACGCGGACTGGGCGTATATATGACAGTATTGGGATTCGGAATGGGGAACATCAAGGACGACAAGATGGAGATCATCGCCGACAAGGGTAACGGGAACTATGCATATATCGATAACATCCAGGAGGCACGTCGCGTGCTTGTTCAGGAGTTCGGCGGTACCCTCTTCACAATCGCAAAAGATGTAAAGTTCCAGATCGAGTTCAACCCTGCATACGTGAAGTCATACCGTCTTGTGGGATATGAAAACAGGCTTCTGGCCGATGAGGATTTCAATGACGACACCAAAGATGCCGGCGAGATGGGAGCAGGGCATACTGTCACAGCTCTCTACGAGATCATCCCTTCCGGATCAGATGAGACAGGGTTCCCCGCTGTTGACCCGCTGCGTTATCAGACCGGACGCGGTGCAGGCGAGGCACGTTCACCGCTGAAGGAGGCCACCGGCGAGCTCTGTAACATCAAACTTCGCTACAAGGACCCCGAAGAACTGACAAGCAAGCTCTTCAGTAAGACCGTGGGGACCGGCATAAAAAAGGCCGGTGAAACCACCGACCGTTACCGCTTCTCCGCCGCCGTGGCAGCTTTCGGTATGATCCTTCGAAACAGCAGTTACAAGGGCACCGCCACCGTCGCTGACGTCGTCACCCTCGCCTCCGGCGCCCGGGGCACTGACCCCGACGGCTACCGGGCTGAGTTTATCAGGTTAGTACAGAGTACGAGATAAATTCAAGGTTAAAGGATAAAGGTTAAAGGATAAAGGTAAAGGGTAAGTTTAAGGTTAGCGAGGGGTTGAGGTTTTTGTATAAATGGATCCCAGGATCTTCATAAGTTCCTGGGATTCTTTATTTAATGACAGCCATTCTTCATGATTATCAAGTACTTCAATAATGATTCTGATCCAGTAATTGGATTCCCTGATTTCTTTTAATGAGATTCCTATCTTATTAGTAAAATCAGCTTTGGAGACTGCCCCTTGAGCTTCATCGTAGTTTGCCCCTGAGGAGGTGGAAGATCTGATCAGTTGCCTTGAAATTACAACATACTCCACTCCTTTGGGTAGCTTCCTTACTCTCCTGATTACATCAACTGAAAACCTGAATAATCTGTTTTGAAGGTCATTTGCTTCCACTACAAAGCACCCTCATTAATTACTTTAACCTTTAACCTTTCTACTTTAACCTTACTCCAGCTCGTCCGCGTAGGTCTTCTTGCGGTAGAACTTCGAGATGTCAAAATAGACATCCTTCTGCGATCCCTCCCTTGTAGTTATGGTTACAACGTCATAGGGTTTCCCGTTCTTCTCGGTAACCATCTGGCTTAGGATGTTTGCATCGGGATAGGTGCGGTCAATATAGAGATACTCAGCCCTCACCGATCCCACTATCACTGCCTGCTGAAAGGTCGATCCGTCACGTCCCTGCGATGAATCAATGTATGATGCTGTACATCCGGCCATCATCACCGCCAGCACCACCGTCATTAAATAAACTGCTGTTTTTTTCATGTTTTCTATATAAAATTTCTCTGCAATTCTGCTTTCCAAACCCACTACTGCCGGCTGAGGACTGCCGACTGAGGACTGAGGACTAAATCCTGCCAGCCTCCAAATACCAACTGTACATCAACCTCGCCCCCTCTCTCAACGACGTTCCGTGCCTGAACCCCAACCCATGCAATTTGGATGAATCCAGGAACTTCCTTGGCGTCCCGTCAGGCTTGGTATGGTCAAACAACAGCTCCCCCTTGAAACCGGTAATCTCCTTCATTAACAACGCAAGCTCCCTTATTGTTATCTCTTCTCCCGTCCCGATGTTAATATGTGTGTTGCGCACCTCTTTCTCCCCCTCGGGTACCAGGTCCCTGAATGAGACCTTCTCCATGATATATACAGTAGCATCCGCCATGTCACCGCTGTACATGAACTCCCTCAGCGGACTACCCGTCCCCCACACCGTAACCGTAACCCCCGACCCCTGATCTTCGGCTGTCAGGACTGCAGGACCGCAGGACCGCAAGACCGCAGGACCCTTTACCCCCTGCCTGTCAAGCAGTGCCACTATCTCCTCCTCCGCCTCACCGCCCGTGAAACCGTCAACCGGTCTCTTCATGAGGTCAGCCCTGATACCGTCAATGTCTCCGTCATCGAGCAGCTTACCAAGATGAATACGCCTCATCAGCGATGGCATCACATGTCCGCCTGTGAGATTGAAATTATCATTCGGTCCGTAAAGATTGGTAGGCATGACGGCAATAAAATCAGTGCCGTAGCGCAGGTTGTATGCCTCGCACATCTTCAGCCCGGCAATCTTAGCTATGGCATACGGTTCATTTGTATACTCCAGAGGTGATGTCAGGAGGTGCTCCTCCTTCATCGGCTGGGGACAATCGCGCGGGTAGATGCAACTGCTGCCGAGGAAGACAAGCTTCTTCACGCCATTGAGATATGCGGCATGGATAACGTTGGCCTCAATCATCAGGTTCTCGTAGATGAACTCCGCCCTGAGGGTGTTGTTTGCCATTATACCCCCGACCTTCGCAGCGGCCAGTATCACCGCCTCAGGCTTCTCCTGTTCAAAGAATGCCTCGGTGTCAGCCTGGCATCGCAGGTCAAGTTCCTCAAAGGTCCGGCCGACAATATTTTCATAACCCTTCCTCTTAAGCGCCTCAGTGATCGCCGTTCCCACCAGGCCGTTATGCCCGGCCACATATATCTTCGAATTCTTCTCCATGGTCCTGCGGTCTTGCGGTCTTGCAGTCCTGCGGTCTAAGTAACTGACTATTAATTAATAAACCTATATTTCACTATTGCCTATTGCCTACTGCCTATTGCCTTAAAAAAATCTACTCGAAATAATTCGGCGTATAGAAACCGCCCTTTTTAAGATAGACTTCCTTCTTAACAAGTTTGACATCCCCTTCCATCATATCTGTTATGAGTGCCGCTAGGTCATACCGCGGCTCCCATCCCAGCTGTGTGCGTGCCTTCGTGGCGTCACCTATCAGCAGATCCACCTCGGTAGGACGGAAATATGCCTTGTCCACACCAACAATCTCCTTCTTCTCCCTCATCCTGACCCTTATACCTTCGAGATACTCAGCCCCCACATAATTAATGAAGCGCTTCTCATCCATCGTAACAACATAACCCTTCTCATGTATCCCTTCGCCCTTGAACACAAGCTCAAGCCCTATCTCAGCCGCCGCCAGCTTTATGAAATCGCGTATTGTTGTTGTTATACCTGTGGCTATCACATAATCTGACGGCTCATCCTGCTGCAGCATCAGGTACATCGCCCTTATATAATCCTTGGCATGACCCCAGTCGCGTTTGCCCGAGAGGTTACCCATAAACATCTTCTCCTGGACGCCCATTGCAATGCGACTCAGTGCGCGGGTCACCTTCCTCGTTACAAATGTCTCGCCCCTGATAGGTGATTCATGGTTGAACAGTATCCCGTTGCTGGCGTGCATCTTGTATGCTTCACGGTAGTTGACGGTGATCCAGTAGGCGTACATCTTCGCCACGCCGTAGGGCGAACGGGGATAAAACGGTGTTGTCTCCTTCTGCGGTACCTCCTGCACCAGTCCGTACAGTTCCGACGTGGATGCCTGGTAGATCCTCGACTTCTTCGTCAGGCCCAGCAGCCGTACCGCCTCCAGCAGGCGCAGTGTGCCTATGCCGTCAGCGTTGGCGGTGTACTCGGGTGTATCGAAGCTCACCTTCACATGGCTCATCGCCGCGAGGTTGTAAATCTCATCAGGCTGCACCTCCTGCACTATGCGGGTGATGTTCATCGAGTCGGTCATGTCACCGTAGTGCAATATAAAATTGCGGTGCTCAAGGTGCGGATCCTGGTAAATATGATCGATTCTTTCGGTGTTGAACATCGAAGCGCGGCGCTTGATGCCATGGACGGTGTATCCCTTCTTCAGGAGGTACTCGCTCAGATAGGCGCCGTCCTGCCCGGTCACACCGGTTATAAGTGCTGTTTTAGACATAAATTAGTTTTTGTAAAAATACGAAAAATATCCCGCCCACTGCTGCCTATTGCCTTCGGGCCTAATCATACAATCCGTTCTCTTCTAATACGTATCTTTATCGCATTCTCAACCGGCCTCTCCGAGACCATCGCCAGGTAACCACCGCCCCCGGCGCCGGCAAGCTTCCATGCCAGCGCCCGGTCTTTGTAAATATCAATTGTATCCCTTACCGTCCTGCTCTTCATCATCGGGAACATCGCCACCTGGGCTTCGAAGGAGGCCTTATACCAGTGACCCAGTCCCTGAATATCCATTGCAAGTATAGATTTCCATACCCCGTCAGCTGCCTCGGCAAGTGCGCGCGCACCCTCAACTGAAATATTCGTCTGATCCAGCACATTGAAATCCCCTGCCCTGGGAGGGAGGGTTATGAACCACAGGTGCCTCTCAAGCCAGTCGAGTATCTCCGGGTCATTCACCGGGGTGATCTTCTCAGGCCAGTACTCGCCCGATGCATAATCGAGACGATTCAGACCGGGAAATACAATACCTATTGAATCCTGCGATCCGCTCACGTAGGTTGTCCCCGGGGGGTTCTCCAGGCAGAATAGTGTTCGCGCCAGCAGATGCGGGTCACCGTCGGGTATATCTGTTTGCCATAGCTCCACGGCTTTCCTGCGTGTGCTGCCTGACATCCCGCTGCGGTCATTGAACTCCAGGTCGGGCTCGATTGAGATTGTCAGCACCGCCCCGGGCCATAATTTCGACACATATGGCTGGTCAAGCCACCCGCCGGCGAGGTCCAGCCTGTAGGGAATACGACATTCGCTCCGCAGTGCAGTGGTGCTTCGCGGCGGCAGTCCTGATACCGGCACCCTCCGGCTCACCACAAGCTCAATACCAAGCTCATCGCAAAGCTTCTTCTTATCAGGAGTGTAACCATCCTCGTTGACAAAAAAAATGTCAGGCCTCATCTCCCGCAGCTCCTCCTCAAAATCCGTCAGTCCCGACCCCCTGTTGATCCAGGCATCCTTCACATACTTCAGCGAGCTTATCATATAGAGCCTTTCGCGTTCGCCATTAACAGTACGCCGGCCCTTGAGCTCACTGATAGTGCGGTCAGAGCCTATCCCCACGTACAGGTCGCCATGCGTTGCTGCCTCCTCAAAAAAGGCCACATGCCCTGAGTGCAACATATCAAAACACCCGCTTACGAAAACTGTCTTTTTCATACAATTAACCAAAAGTATTAAAGATATCTTGCGGTCCTGCGGTCTTGCGGTCTTGCAGTCTTGAGGTCTTACGGTCTGTTCCCGGACCGCAGGTCTGCATGACAGGAGCGAAGCGACAGACCTTAGACCTTCATCCGCCAGCTGGCAGATCAGACCTTAAATTCACTCCTGAGCACATCCTCAATCCGTCGCCTGTCATCCTCATCTATATTGGAACCGCTCGGCAGGCAGAGCCCGTCTGCAAACAGCTTCTCCGAGGTGCCGTTGACATACGCCGGACAACCTGCAAATACAGGCTGCAGGTGCATCGGCTTCCACAGGGGGCGTGATTCAATATGCGCCGCCTCAAACGCAAGACGAAGCTTCTCGCGGTCAGTGACGGCTTTGGCAGGATCAATCACTATGCACGTAAGCCAGAAGTTCGAATAGAAATCAGCCGACGGTTCCGACTGGAAGGTCACTCCCGGAACATCCTTCAGCAGCTCACGGTACCAGGCGTTGATCTCACGGTGCTGCCTGACACGCAGGTCAAGAACCTCGAGCTGGCCCCGCCCCACACCAGCAACCACGTTACTCATCCGGTAGTTGTAGCCGATCTCGCTGTGCTGGTAGTGCGGTGCCGGATCACGCGCCTGGGTGGCGAGGAAACGTGCCTTGTTTATCATCGCCTCATCGTCGCTTAACAGCGCCCCGCCACCACTGGTGGTGATGATCTTGTTACCGTTAAACGAGAGTATCCCGAATTTGCTGTTGCACCCGACTCTCTTTCCCATATACTCTGACCCCAGAGCCTCGGCGGCATCCTCTATCACCGGTATCCCGTATTTGTCAGCCACGGCCATTATCTCATTCATCTTTGCAGGCATCCCGTACAGATGCGCCACCACAATCGCCTTAATCCTTTCGACTTTCGACTTTCGACTTTCGACTTGAATTGCCTGTTCCAGCAATTTCGGATCCATATTCCACGTATCAGGTTCACTGTCAACTAATACCGGCGTCGCCCCCAGGTAAGCAATCGGGTTGACAGTCGCCGAGAAGGTGAAGGAACTGCCAATTACATAATCACCGGGCCTGACACCCAGCAGTATCAGAGAGAGGTGAATGGCAGCTGTCCCGGAAGATAAAGCAGCTACATGCTTCGCCCCCACTGCAGTGCCAAGTTCGCGTTCCAACCCGTCAACATTCGGCCCCAGCGGAGCCACCCAGTTGGAGTCAAAAGCCTCCTGAACATATTTCATCTCTCCGCCACCCATGTGCGGACTGCACAGATAGATCTTCTTTCCCATTTGATTACCAGATAAAATGATTAACCGGCTTACCTTAAAACTACATCTGAATTAATCCGGTGATTTATTTGTTTATTTTTTGATTTCGCGTGCTTGTAAAAACTCCCATGCAGGTATCACATTCACGATCATACCATCTTTTGTAAATTTGTCCGTCTGATTGAGAGTGACTATCGTTCCTACTTTGGTTTCAAAGAAGGCAAGTGCCTCAAATAACCCGCCAAGCTCCCTGTCCATATTATCACGATTAATCTCGTAACATGATTGTATAATCAGAGGCTTTCCCCCTCTCCTCATAACAATAAAGTCGCATTCCTGTTTATCTGAAAAGTAAAAGATAGTTTTATATCTCTTTCGTAAACTAACAAAAACGGCATTCTCCAGTTTTCTGCCTCTGTCATCGCTGAAGGAACCGGAGTTTACAGTTATCAATCCGTTATCAGCACAGTAGACTTTTCTGGGGCTCACCATCCTGGATCTTACTGAATAGCTGAAACGCGGCACAAAGTGAAACAGGTATGATGCTTCAAGATGCGAAAAATACTCCATGATCGTGCTCGTAGCAGAAATACCTGCTACATGCTTCACCCCTGTGGCAGTAACCAGGTTGCTGATGTTTGATATAAGCCACAGGGCGAGACGTTGGAAGCCTTTGACATCACGGATCCCATTTCTTAAGATTATGTCCCGAAGCAATATATCTTCGAAAAGATCCGACAGGACCCGTTCATCACCTGACATGATGAATGCAGGAAATCCTCCCTTGTCAAGATAATCCCTGACAGACTCTTCTCCTCCCTTTGCTTTTACAGCCTGGAGATATTCAGCATAGGAAAAGGGGAACAGTTCACTGTCGAGATGACGCCCTGTTAGTTTTGTGCCGAGTTCCCGACTCATTAATGAGGCATTGGAGCCTGTTATCACAACGTTATAGTTTTCGTCGAGCTTTTGTCTTACATACCTCTCCCAGCCTTGTACTTCCTGAAGTTCATCAAAGAACAGCAGCCGTGACCCTGATTCTGTTATCAATTCGTCCAGGCGCAGAAAGTCGTTATTATCAAAGGCATATAACCGGTTATCATCAAAATTGAGATAGAACGCGTCTTTATATTTCCGGGACCGCAGCTGGTAGAGCAAAGTGCTCTTGCCGCAACGCCTGATTCCGGTCAGAATGCAGGCGAACCTTTCAGTAACCTTAAAGTCTGCCAGTAACTCGCGCATCACGCTTGTATCAGCCTGGTCAGCCACTATTGTCTGCAGTTCATATATCTTCCGTATGTCAGATTTGAGTATCAATATTTATTGTTTGTTACAAACATACAATTTTATTTGTTAATAAACAACATCTATGTTTGTTAATATCAAACAAGATTGAAATACCGGCCGGGGTTCTTTGTCATATCTTAATCACCTCATCAAACCACCTTACCACCGACTCGCGGTGTGTCACGAACACAATTGTTATCTTCTCTTTCAGCCGCGCCAGCACCTCCATCACCGTGGCCTCGTTCTCCGCATCAAGCGAGGAGGTCGCCTCATCAAGCAGCAGCACTGACGGCCGGCGAAGCAAGACGCGCGCCAGCGCCATCCGCTGGCATTCGCCGCCTGAAAAAGCAGTATGATAGTTTACGATGTAAGCATCAAGGCCCTTCCTGAACCTCTTCACCAGGTGTGCTGCATTGACCTGCTCAAGCACCGTCATTATCTCTTCATCACTGATCCCGCAGTACCCTAGGGCATGACCCCCGTGGCCACTGGCCACGTCCTGATTCCCGCCAACGCTGTCCCACACCAGGTTCTCACGCAGAGTTCCGTCAATGAAGAACGGATCCTGCGGAAGATAGCCCAATCCAGCCTTCCAGCCCTGAATAAGATCCTCATCCAATACCATCCCGTCAACGAGCAGCCTCCCGGCCTCAGGCTTCTGCAGCCCTGCAATGAGATCTATCAGGGTGGTTTTTCCGCGCCCCGACTGTCCCACAATCCCTGTTATAGAGCGCGCTCTAATCACCGCATTGAACCCGTCAAACAGCTTCTCCCCTCCGGGATAAGCAAAGGTGACCTCTTCGAGCTTTATCTCCCTCATCAGTTCCACAGGAGTATGAACCGCATTCCCCTGGTCCCGTAAGTCAGGCAGATCCTCATCGAGCTGCAGCACCAGTTTAACCGATGCTGTATAGGTGACAATCATATTCAGATCTGTGCTCAGTGCGGTTATCTGCGGAAAGATCCGCGAAAAGAGCAGAATCAGTATGACAAACGATGCCATGGGCACCGCACCTGACCTGAACCCGAACCATACAATACCAACCAGCACCAGCAGGCCCGCAATACGCTGTATCAGCTGGGGCAGCGACCAGTTTCTCTGCATCCTGTATTCCATGTCGAGCAGCGAGGTACTGGCCTCATCAAACCGGTTGTAATAGAAATCCTCCGAGCTGTGAACCTTGGCTATCTTCACCGTTTGCCAGAAGTCATCTATGTACTTCAGCAGCCTGTTGTAGGAATCGACGTAACCCTGACCCAGGCGGAATGACCTGTGCAGGAATCTCCGCAGGAGGATGAACATCAGAAGGCCTACGGCAACTATTATCAGTGTGAATCCTGCAGAGACCAGCAATGCATAGACCGTATATGCCGCCGCCATGATAAGCGTCGTCAGCAGCCTCAGATAAAAATAATAGTAGTTTGCCAGGTTAGGCACCTCGCGCGTCAGCACCTGAAGATGGTTGGTCTTGCTGCGACTGTTCAGAAGCTGCCAGTCGGCCATGATGATCTTCCTGAATAGCCTGCGGCGAAGAGTATAGATGAATGTCTGCTGGTACCGTGCATCGAGGATCGATTTCCAGTACTGCATCAGTGCGCTGAGTGTGAGAAGCACCGTGTAAACCAGAAGGATACTCCCGACAGTGAGTTTTATGCCCGCACTCTCCGCAAGGCGATTGATGAACAGGGCAATGCCCTCAGGTTCCGCTCCGGCGCCAATGCTTAACAATTGCAGAAGGGGTATCAGCATCACAATAGAGAACCCCGACATCACCCCGAGCAGCATTGTCAGCACGAATATCAGCACCAGCTTCCAGGGCTCATGCTCCCGGAGGAGAGCAAACGTTCTGACTATAAACAGGTACTTTCCCAAAATGTCCGCCAGTCTTAGACTCCAAAGGTATAAAGGTTTTGGTTCCAAACGGCGGAACCCCCAGACTATTGCCTGCTGCCTACTGCCTGAGCGTTAAAGTACGGCAAGCCTCCGTGTTGTAACCTTCGAACCTTCTGACACCCTGACCACGATCACTCCGTGAATCCCCTCAGGCAGGTCAACAGTATTCAGTTCACCGCCTGCCAGCCGTTTGACCAGAAGTTTCCTTCCTCCGGTGTCAAATATCTCGCATACAGTACCTTCGGCCACCTCTCCCCTGATGATTGCCTTACGGTCATACCCCCAGATACGCAGACCTGCCTCATCATCCGCCGTCAGCTCCTTATTCCCCGTGGGCATGTTCGCCGATGCGAGAATGAAGAACCGGCCGGTGCCATAAGTGGCCGCAGGCAGGACCACTGTATAGCTCTTCAGACTCAGGTCAGTGAAGATTCCTTTTAGCCTGTCTTCAAGCCAGAACCTGTTATCACCAAGCGGCACGGAAAACGCTGAAAATGTTATCTCACCTCCCTTTTCACTGTCCACTCCTACCGGAATAATCATCTTTTCCGCGCCGACAACCGGCAGGGCTTGCCGCACGAAATTGACACTGTTATCTCCCCCGGCCAGGGCCGTGTATATCTCCGCACCGTGAGCACCGGAGAGCAATCCTACATCATAACCCGGATCAAGCCCTGCCGTCATCTCTTCATTATAGACAACGGTGGCAAAGCATACTTCCTTACCATAAGTCGCTTTCAGCTGTATGCCGGACCAGTATATTTCTTCTCCGGCTGATTTCAGAAGCGGTGTAGCCGTTTCATGAATCTGCATGCCCCTGTCAAGATGAAAAGTCAGCCCGTCCTTCATTGCAAGAACGAAGAACCCCTGGCCAGCCTGGATATTATCGTACCCGAACATCACGTTTACAGGGTCCTCTCCGGTAACAGGATCAGGAAAACTCACGTCCTGGCCCCTGTAATAGTATGAATCGCCGTCGTAAATATATACCGCAACATAGTTAGGATCAAATTTGTTAGTAGCTATGGTCCCTTCTCCGTCATTGGAATCGAGGAAGCCACCGGTACCGCCAACCCTGATGGCAGAAGTAAACGGATTCCCTAGCAGGTTCCAGCCGCCACCCCCGAACGGGTTCCTGGCGATGCGTGAGTTATACTCCGCCAGTGTGCCTGTTGAATAATCAGTTAAATATGGGGATGTGGCAACTATGTTTGCCTCAGTGACAACCTGACCGGTAAATGACAATGCCACTCCGGCAGTCCTGACGGTATAGCCCATGCCGCTGCTGCATCCGGTCACAGGATCTCCCCAGTCGCCAGCCACCTCATCCCACGCCCAGAAAGTACCGCTTGCCGGCAATAATGAGGCGCTGACGGGGGACGAGACAAAATGGTAAAAAGTCCCACCCGGCATCGACCGGTTATAGGTCAGATTGCCCGAAGGCACGCCAATACCTGTATAAATCAGTGAACCGTTATTGTTCAACGCATCAGAATTGATTAAGAGCTTCCCGCCGGGATTGAAAATATCACCCTCCACCGTTACTCTTGCTCCTGCAGCTATTGTTGTGCCTGCACTGGATGCATCAAAAATCAGATTATTGAATACCGTCAGGTATGGAGCAATTATTGTCTGTAATTCTGTGCCGTCAAAGATTACTGTGCCTGAGCCATGCTCAAATGTACCGTTGTTGATCCAGTCGCCCCCTATATGATAATATCCGTCCCCTTCTACAGTTCCCGAATTGTTCAGCCCGCCTGTCAGGCCAAGTGTACCGCTGTTGATAACCGTCCCGCTGTTGGTAATCGCTCCCTGGCATTGGAGATAGCCCCCGGTAATGTTTATGGCAGCACCATCATTTCTGATACCCTGTGCAACCATCTGGTCCGTGAGCACGTAAAAACAAAAAACTATGACAAGACGCCAAGGGGCCGTGCGGGGTTCTCCGCCTCGCTCGTCACGGCGTCGGCGCTCGCCTCGATGGCCGCCGAAGTGTTGCCGGCAACGACCTCTTCGCCGGCCAGCATGGCCAGCAGCTCGTCCGCCAGGGCGAGGTAGTCCGCGGCCCCGTGGCTGCGCGGTTCATACTCGAAGATCGACTGACCGTAACTCGGGCACTCTGCCAGCTTGACGTTGCGGCGGATGCGGGTCTGCATCAACCTCGCCCGACTCCACGGAAGAGGAGACTGCCTCGCGGACTCCAGAAACGCCGAGAGATCAGCGATGACCTCGCCCGCCAGGCGCGTCCCCGGCTCGTACAGGCACATGACCACGCCTGCGACGCAAAGCGACGGATTGATCCGTTGGGAGACCAGGGCGATGGTTTCGAGAAGCTTGCCCACCCCCTGCAAGGCGAGAAAGTGCGGCTGCATCGGGATGAGCACCTTGGTGCCGGCGCTGAGAGCATTCAGCGTGAGCACACCCAGCGACGGCGGGCAGTCGATCATCACGATGTCGAAGGGCCAACTCCGGCTGGCGAGAATATCCCGCAGGATTACTTCCCGCCCCACTGCGGTGATCAGCTCGATCTCCGCGGCAGCCAACTCGATCTGGGCGGGAACCACTGCCAGGCTCGCCGAACAGGCGTGAATGGCGGATTCAAGCGGCAGGCCCCTGGTGAGGACTTCGTAAAGCCCGGCGCCTTTGGCCTGCTTGTCCAGACCCAGGTGCGTGGTCAAGTGGCCCTGCGGGTCCATGTCAATCAGTAACATGCGCTTCCCGCGTTTTGCGAGGGCGGCCCCCAGGTTGACCGTCGTGGCGGTCTTGCCGACGCCTCCCTTCTGATTGATGACCGGGATGCATTCCATCACGGCGACTCACGGATGGAGTCTGCCCTGCACCCTCGCCGCACCGATTTCCAGCCGGTGACGTCTCGGGCCGTTCGGACAGCCCCCCAAGGCCGCTTTGGCGGCTAGAGGGGATTATAACGACGGCGGGGTGTTTCTCGCCACCTACCATCCATCACATATCGTTTCTCTCTTGCCTGCTTCTGCCTGCCCGTCGCTTTGGGCGCAAGAAAAATGGAAGGTGCTGCCGTGGCGAGAGCACCTCCCATGTTCGCTGAGCCTTCGGAACACCCGAAGGCCGAGCCCTTGTCATTCACGAGGCGATTACCACAACCGCGCTCGAGACAGGGGCCAGTGTTTGTTCGGCTTGGTCTGCTTCAATAGTATTTAGCAGACCTTCCTGCAAGCCTTCCGTCGCTTCTTGGCTACTTTCTTCTTTGTAGCCTTCTTCTTGGTGGCGCTTTTCTTCTTGCGTTTGGCCATAAGCGTCACCTCCTTTCTACGTGAAGAAGTCTACGGCTGCTGCTTGGCTTGTCAACAGGAATTTTTTTGAGAGTCATACAACTTTGGCGCGAGCGTTGCTTTTGGACGACAACATCCTTGGCGGAGCGGACCACATGGAGAGGCATCACGCGATCATATTCGACTTCGATGGCACCCTCGTCGATTCGCTGCGCGACATCACCGATGCACTCAACGCAGCGCTCGCCGACCTCGCACTGCGCGCCGTTACCGAGCGGGAAGTGCGCTCTTGGGTGGGTGACGGCTTACCGGTGCTCTGTCGCCGCGCTCTTGCCGTTGCCGATGAAACGCTCACTGAAAACCTCGCTCGACTGACAAGAAGACACTACCACGCACACCCGGCGAGGCATACGCGGCCTTATCCCAACATATTGAAAATGCTCGACTTGCTGCAAGCGGCGCGCGTGCCGATGGCAGTGCTTTCCAACAAACCGCACGACCTTACCGCCCAGATCGTCGCCCAACTCGGCCTCACCAGCTATTTCGCTGAGGTGGTCGGCTGCCGAGGCGAGGAGGACAGGAAACCGGCTCCCGCCGGCGCGATGCGGCTATCGCGGTGTCTCGGTGTGGAACCCGCCGCCGTTCTCATGGTTGGCGATTCCGTCGCCGATATTGAGACTGCTCGCAACGCCGGGATGAGCTCGGTCGCCGTCACTTGGGGGTTCCGCGACCGCGATGAGCTTGCCGCCGCCCACCCCGATCATCTCGTCGCCGATCCGCTGGAAATACCGTTTCTGCTAAGGCGTTGAAGTGAAAAGAAGTTACGGCTGCCGCCAAACGACCGTCGAAGCGTCGAACACGGGTCCCTCCGCGCAACAGAGGGCGTAGCGCCACCGCTGTTTGCTGCCCTCATCATGCACGGGAACGACGCACGACTGGCACGTTCCCATCCCGCAGGCCATCATCCGTTCCATTGCCACTTGGCACGACAGTCCGCGCTGATGGCAAAACGCCGCCACCGCCTGCAACATTACGTGCGGTCCGCAGGCGAAGACGCGGACGCACTCAACATCCGCGGTGCGTTGAAAAAGATGAAGCAGGCCATCGACGACCGTTCCATGAACGCCACAGGAACCGTCATCCGTGGCGACAACGACGTCGATGCCGTGCTGTGCGAATTCGCGCACATAGGGTCCTGGCACGCCGTTCGCGGGTGGCTCGCCGTCGAGCGTCGCGGGCAAGTTCGCCCGCGCCCTCGCCCCACAAACACAATCGCAGGGTATTCCTGCGGCGGTCAGAATCTCCCCAAGCCAACGGATGGGAGGTAAGCCAATCCCGCCGGCCACCAGCAAAGCTCGACAATCCGCCGGCGGCAGGGCAAAGCCTCGACCGAGCGGCCCCATGACGTCGACCAGATCGCCGGAGCGCCGCCCCGCAAGCCATGCCGTGCCTGGCCCCACAATGCGAAACAGCAACTCAATCTCGCAACCGTTAGAGAAGCGGCGAAGCCCGCCGAGACTGAATGGTCGTCGCAGTAGCGGCGCAAGAGGGGCGTCTGCTGAACCGTCGGACCGCGGCCACGCTTCCAACGCACGCGTTCGTCGCACGGCTTCATCGTCGCCCGGCGCCGATCGGCAAAGCACTTGCACAAATTGCCCCGGGGTTGCGAGCGGAAAGCCACCGACGTGCAAGGTGATCTCGGCGTGCTCTTCGCAAACGACACGCCGCCGCACGACGCGTGATGAAAATATCCCGGGCTGGTTCACGGAAGACGGCATCAGTGCGACTTGATCTTACGGCCGGGGAGATCACCGGCAAGCCTAGCCCTGGCTTCACCCGCGAACTCGAGCGCGAAAAAAACCTCCGGATCAGAACTGAGTTCCGATCCGGAGGAGCGCCACGGCTTAGCAAAGCCGATTGCGGTGGCGATTGACCTCTCGTGCAGAATCCTGCCTTCTCTTCCCGCCTCCCGCACGACTGTATCCCGTCGTCCGGGGCCTGTCAACGAACTTGCTGCATGTCCGTTAATCATCTTAACATTATGTGATAAATAATATTACATGCACAATCTGAACCGAGCGGCGCGTTTGTTTTCCCTAGTAGGACGGTGCTGTCACTCTTTGCTGCGGCAGGCTTGGCCCGAACACGGGTAAGGCGGCGAAACCGTTCGGCGATGGCAAGCAGATAAAGATGAAACAATATGCGCCGCATATAGTTACGCCGATTAACCGGCGGATGCAACCTCCGGCGGCCTGCTGCGGCGGAAAAGCAATGAGACTTCCTTGGCCCCCAGCGTCCACGTGGCGCGTCAACCGCTCGCGCAGACCGCCCTGCGGTGAACTCTCCCCCTCCCGCGACGCAAGCGAGACCAACAACTCTTCGGCCAACCAGCTTGGCTGCGTCAGACTCGTCGGGAGTCCGATCCTTGAATGACGTAGCAGCCCGACGTATCTTGGGCTGACGGGAACAACCCTGCTTTCCAACGAGTCTCCAGAAGTATGTTCGACGCACTGACGGATCGTTTCGGGGAGGTCTTTCATAAGCTGCGCGGGCGCGGCCGCATCACCGAGGACAACGTCCAGGAAGTGATGCGCGACGTGCGGACCGCCCTGCTGGAGGCCGACGTTCATCTCGACGTGGTCAAATCCTTCTGCGCCGAGGTCCTTCAGAAGGCCATCGGCGCTGAAGTCGTCAAGACCCTGCACCCCGAGCAGGTCATGGTCAAGATTGTTCACGACGAGTTGATTCGGCTGATGGGGCCGGTGGACTCGCGCATCCCCTGGGTCTCGACGCCGCCCACGATCATCCTCATGGCCGGCCTCCAAGGCTCCGGCAAGACCACAACCTGCGCCAAGCTGGCTAAGTACTGCCTTGATAAGGGCAAGCGGCCGCTCATGGTCGCCGCCGACCTGAAGCGCCCCGCCGCCATCGACCAGCTCGAAGTGCTCGGCCAACAGTTGGGGGTCGCGGTCTACGCCGAGCGCAATCACCAGAACGCGATCAAGGTCTGTCGCAACGGCGTGACCGAGGCGAAAAGCAAGCTGCTCGACGTGGTCATTCTCGATACCGCCGGCCGTCTGGCCATCGACGAAGAGATGATGGCCGAGGTAGCCAACGTCGCCCAGACCGTCGCCCCCCACCAGATTTATCTCGTCCTCGACGCCATGACCGGGCAGGACGCGGTCAACACCGCCAAGCACTTCAACGACCGGCTGGAGCTCGACGGGGTCATCATGACCAAGTTCGACTCCGACACTCGCGGCGGGGCGATTCTCTCGGTCAAGAGCATCACCACCAAGCCGATCAAGTTCATCGGCGTCGGCGAGAAGCTGGACCGCATCGAGGAATTTCACCCGGACCGCATGGCCGGCCGCATCCTGGGCATGGGCGATATCGTCTCCCTCGTCGAGCAGACTCAGCACAAGGTGGATGCTCAGGAAGCCGCCCGCCTCGAAGCGAAGATGAAGAAGGGGGAGCTGACCCTCGACGATTTCATCGCCCAAGTGGAGAAGACGCTGGGCGGCCGCTCGCTCAAGGACATGCTCAAGATGATCCCCGGCGTCGGCGGCATGATGCGCGAGACCGAGCTGGAGGTGGACGAGGACGAGGTCACGCGTATGCGGGCGATCGTTAACTCGATGACGCCGCAGGAGCGGGCCAATCCCAAGGTCGTTGATGCCTCGCGCCGGCGGCGGATCGCCCGCGGCAGCGGGACGGACCCCGAGGATGTGAGCGGCCTCTGCAAGCAGTTCCTACAGACGCGGGACATGATGAAGCACATGGCCGGCCTGTCGCTGATGGACCGCATGAAGTTCGGCTCGCAGATGGCCCAGATGTCCATGTCCGGCGGCAAGCTGCCCACGTTCAAGGCCGGCTCGACCAAGCCCAAGTTCAAACCCAGCAAGAAAGACAAACGCAAGGCCCGGAAGCGCAAGAGCCGGTGACACCTTACGGGTCCGCGGCATGGCCGCCCCAAGCAACGGCCACGCCCCGCGCCGCCACGTCTCGCCGCCAACCGAATTGAGAATGCGCTTACGGAATGACGTCGTCGAAGCCCAGGCCTGTGCCTGGCTCGGGCCAGATGGTGAAGCTTTGGTCGCAGACGAAGCGGGTGTCGATAAAGCGGTACTCGGCGTGGCCGTCGAGCATGGCCATCGCGTACTTGCTGAACTTGCGATGCCAGCCGACGCCAAGCTTGTCCTGACAGCTTACGCCCAGCGAACCGTCCGGCGGCCGGGCATCGAGCATGTACGCATTCATGCCGTTCTCCATGAACAGCACGAACCGCGAAGCCGCCCCGCCCACCTTCATGCGGAGCATCTCGCTGCCGGCGGCGCTCATCCTGCCCAGTTCGCCATACCACTCGGGCGGAGCATACCAGGGCGGACCCTCAAACCAGTACCAGTTGATGGCATAGCTGGTGCCGTTGACCACCCACGCGGAGTAGACGTCGTCGAGAATCGGCGGGCGGCATCGGTCGTTCACGTTCGGCGTCGTGTTGTTCTTGTCCGACGGGCAGACATACAAACCGATCGGCCCTTGCTCGATGCCCGGCGCCAGGTAGGCGTTGTACGGGCGGGCGGACGTGGGTACCACGTACATGTCCGTGTCCGTACCCCACTCGGGGTGCGGCACACTGGTTTTGAAGCCACCATAGACATGCTCAGAGATGAGGTTGACTGGCTTACCGGAGGGGGCCTTCCACCATCCCAAGTGCCACGGCTGGGTAGCCTTGCCCGCGTCGTCCATGTAGCACCCCGCGGCCAGGCCCAGTTCTCGCAGGTTGGCCAGGCACTTGCCGGTGTTGGCCGTGTCCTTCCCGGAGCTCAACGAGGGCACCAGAATGGCCATCAAGAGGGCCAGAATGGACATGACAACCAGCAATTCCAACAACGTGAACCCCGTCGCCCCGGCGGCTGCGGTACTCGGCGACGAAGTTTTCGTCCGCGGGTGGTTCATGGCAGCGGGCCTGCGAGCTTCCTCCTCAGAGCCTCTGGCGAAACCCTCGTGTGGCACAGGCCAATGGCTTGTGCCGCACCGGCTATTAGCCGGCGCCACACGTTGTGTTAGGGGCTCCCACGCCCCGCATCATTGTATGCCGGGGGGCCGGTCGTGACCAAGGCGCCCAGGCCTGCCGCATTTGATCATCAAATGCTCTAGAATGGCGCCCTGCCCCAGACTGTGCGGCATCGGGCGGAAATCATGCGGCTGCTGGTGATCGAGGACAACGCGAAGATGGCGGCGTTTATCGCCGAGGGCCTCTCTGAGCAGGGCCACGCCGTCGACTTGGCCCACAACGGAACCGATGGCGAGCGCCTGGCAGCCGTGGAATCGTATGACCTGATCGTCCTCGACCTCATGCTGCCGGATCAGGACGGCGTGCAGATATGCCGCAATCTCCGCCGACGCGGGCTCAAGACTCCCGTGCTCATTCTCACGGCCTTGTCCACCACCGCCGACAAAGTGACCGGCCTCGACGCCGGGGCGGACGATTATCTCACCAAGCCGTTCGAGTTCGACGAGTTGGTGGCCAGAGTTCGAGCCCTGCTGCGCCGCGGACAGGCCCAGGAGGCTTCGACCCTGCAATTCGAGGA
>JBFYPM010000001.1:0-6736 GCA_041303295.1 Bacteroidales bacterium | reverse complement strand
ACGGAATGCTTGTGGCCGGTAAGCTTGCAGAGAAATACCGGCAGTAGCCCAGTCTTCAGTCAGCAGTAGGCAGTCCACAGTCAATCAATTAATTACACCTTCAGACCTTTTGACCTTCAGCACTTTTTTCGTCTTGCAAACTCCGAACATATTATGGCGGCGGCCATGCTAACATTCAATGATTCTATTCCTGCCAGTGGCTTGCCGGGACCGGGGATGGTTATGTGACGGGTGACATAGCCCAGCAGTCCGTCAGAGATGCCTCTCGATTCGTTTCCGAAAAGAATGATGCCTTCACCCCCGAGATCACTCTCGTAAATTGAACGGCCGTCCATTGTAGCCCCATAGACAGGCATTCCTTCGCTTGCCACTCTTCCCAGGAATGCATCCAGGGGAAGATACCATACATTCACGTGCATGAAGGCACCCATGGTCGACTGGATAACCTTCGGATTGTAAAAGTCCACACAGTCGGGCGAGCAGACGATATTCCCCATACCGAACCAGGCGGCGATACGAATGATGGTTCCGAGATTGCCGGGGTCCTGAACATACTCCAGGGCCGGCGTTATTCTGCCGGCAAGAAGCTTATCAGAATATTCCCGCTTAGCCATAGGGGCCACAGCCAGTACATTATGCGGTGTACGTAGCGAGCTGATCCTTCTCAGCTCATCATAGCTGACCGTCACTATCTCGTCGGCACCCGATATCACTGTATCAGTCTCACCGTCGATCCACTCCGGCTTGCCTGCAAGAAGCGTTACCCTGTTCCCGGCCAGAATATATTCCCGTACCAGCTTATCCCCCTCTATAACAAAAAGTAAATTTTCCTCCCGGACCTTCCTTTTCTGAAGGGAGAGTATCATTTTAGACTGGTTACGGGTGATCATCTTATGCATGATTCATTAATTGAAAATAGAGTTTATAATGGTATATTTGCCTGCACCATTCTTCCCGCACGAATTGATCAAACAGAGGACAAATATAAAAATTACTGCTCCCAAACTGTTTCTGCTGATGATCATTATTTTCACGGCGGCTTCCTGCAATCCCACAAAATATGTTCCTTCCGGTGAATTGCTCCTAAACAGCAACGAGCTCGTAATGAAGGACAAGAGCATGCCTCTGCCACCGTCTGTGAGCAGGAGCACCATGAAACCTTACATCAGGCAGCAGCCCAACAAGAAAATCTTTGGAGCAAGGTTTCACCTCGGGCTTTACAACCTGTCAGATACAGGTAAGGACAGGTGGCCTCACGCATGGCTGCGCCGCATAGGAGAGGAGCCGGTGGTTTTTGATCCCGAAGCGGCCGACAGGTCGGCAGGACAGATACAGAGCTATCTCTGGTCGAAAGGTTTTTTCGATGCCAGGGTCGACGACACGGTGAAAACCGAAAACAGCGAGGCAAGGGTGGTCTACGGGATTGATCCGGGCCGGCCCTACACCATTGCCGATATACGTTATGACATCCAGGACACAATGCTATACAGCCTGGTGATGATTGATACCGTGAACTGCACCATAGAGAGGGGGATGATATATGATGTGGATCTCCTGCAGATGGAGAGACAGCGTCTGGAGCGCTTCATCAGGGACATTGGTTTCTACGCCTTTTCAACGGAGAATATCTACTTCCGGATAGACAGTGCTCTCATGAGCCATCAGGTTATTGTTGAGTATGTTGTATCACGCCGGGTCACAGCAGACAGCCAGGGGCGGACGGTGTATAAGAATCACAGGATGTATCGTATCAGGGATGTTTATATCCTGCCTGATTTTGACCCGAGGCTATCGCTCACCGACGGAGAAGCATACTCCGCTTCGCTTGACACAACATTCTACAAGGGGATCTATTTCATCGCCCCGCCGGGCAAGCCCGTAATTAAACCGGAGGTGCTGACACAGGCTCTTTATGTGAACCCGGGATCGCTCTTCAGCGTGACAAACACAGTGCAGACGGAGACTCACCTTGCCGACCTGAAGAACCACCGGCTCGCCAACATCTCTTATGTTGATTCAGAAGGCGTCTCGGGTGACAGAAGAAATGAGGGGATGCTTGACTGTGTCATACAGCTGACGCCAATGATGCGGCAGTCATTCACTATCGAGCTTGAAGGCACCAACTCAGGTGGTAACATAGGCGGTGCATTGAACCTGATCTATCAGAACAAGAGTCTGCTTGGCGGCGCTGAGGTCTTCAGCATGAAACTCAAAGGTGCCTATGAGACCCTGACAGAGGCCACTACCGGGTTCGATAACACCCAGCAATACGGATTTGAGGCTAACCTCAGGATCCCAAAATTCCTGATGCCAATCCCTTCCAAGGAGAACTTTATCCGCAAGCATGATCCCCGGACGGTATTGCTGGCAGGTTATAACTATCAGAAGGTGCCGGTCTATGCACGCTCAGTGGCAAACATCACCCTGGGCTATTCATGGAATGGTAACAAGTATACAAGGTTCAATATCAATCCGCTGTCATTCAATGTGGTCAGACTGCATTATGTGGACCCGGAATTCCAGGCGATGATAGACACCGTCTCATACCTGGCATACTCATATCGTGATGTTAGGATCCTGGGCGGACGATACGATTTTGTATTTAACAACCAGGTGATCCAGAAGTCGCGGGATTACTGGAACATACGCCTTGGTTTTGATGTGGCAGGTAACCTGGCAGCCCTGTTTTACAGAGTGGGTAATGCAGCGAAAGCGGAGGACGGCACCTATCACCTTTTCAAGCAGCCATTTGCGCAGTTCCTCAAGGGTGAGGTAGATGCAACCTATAACCTCAGGATCAATGCTGTGAGCAGCATCGTCTACAGGTTTTTTGCCGGCGTTGGCTGGGCTTACGGAAACTCCAGGGTCATGCCCTTTGAAGATCAGTACTTCGGAGGCGGGGCCAATGATATCAGGGCATGGATGGTCAGGTCCCTCGGGCCGGGCTCGTATGTGATGCCGGAGAGTTCATTTGTGAACCTTACTGCCGACATGAAACTGGAGGCCAATGCCGAATACCGGTTCAAGCTCTTCTGGATACTTGAGGGTGCCCTGTTTGTTGATGCAGGTAATATATGGACCGTCAGGCCTGATGAAGACAGGCCCGGCAGCCAGTTCCGGTTTAACAGTTTCCTCGACGATGTGGCTGTCGGGACGGGTCTGGGTCTGAGGCTTGACTTCAAGTTCGTGCTGCTCAGGGCCGACTTCGGCATGAAGCTGCGTGACCCGCAAGCCACTGATGGCTCCAAATGGATCCCGATCAACGGAACCTTTGACCGCAAGCAGGACCTGACGATGGTCATTGGAATAGGGTATCCGTTCTAAGAGTCTGAAGTCTGAAGGCCCCGATCCGCCAGCCGGCGGATGCGGGATTTCCTCTCCGCCAGCTGGCGGATCGTCAATCTGTCGCTGCGCTCCGTCTTGCGGTCAAAGTGACTTACATTCAATTCTTAATTCTTCATTCTTAATTTCTCACTGCTGCCTATTGCCTACTGCCTATTGCCTGATATTTGTTTTTTTCCTACCTTTCATGTCGTCTTGCTGTATCAGTTGTGAAGCCATTTAGGAAGATCGCTGCCGGGTTATTGGGTTTTGACCGTCGCGAGAGACGGGGCACATATGTCCTGTCTGCAATCCTTATAATTCTTTTGCTGGTAAGGTTCACTGCCCTCAGTCCGGTCAGGGAGGATCTGAGTGAGATTCCTCCGACGGAAGAAATTATGCAGGTGCCAAGGAAAGATGCTGTTGCCGCTCATAGTCTGTTCACTTTTGATCCAAACACAGTCTCGTACGCCGATCTGCTGCTGCTGGGGTTGTCGGAGAGACAGGCAGGTACGTTGCTTAAATACCGTGAGGCGGGTGCAAGGTTCAGGAAGCCAGGCGACATTCGAAGGGTATACGGTATCGATTCCACTGATGCAGCCCGCCTCATTCCTTATATAAAAATTGAGAGTGAACCCACCGTGACGAGTTTGCCAGGAGGAGGGAGTTCTCATACTCCCGGGAAAGTGACTGCTAATGAAGGAGGGTCACTGAGATATGCCGGTGTTACGGCGGAAGCCGGAGATGCGGGTGCAGCCGAAGGCAGACAACAGCCGGCTCGAGCTGCGGACGCCGGCGGAGGTGCGTTGCATACTGAAGGCGGTGGGGCAGATGCAGATGCGAATAAGGCACAGGGTTATATGATTGACCTTAACAGCTGCACTGCCGGTGAGCTGGTCAGCCTGCCTGGCATCGGGCCGGTACTGTCTGAGAGGATAATCAAGTACCGCAGTCTCCTCGGAGGGTTTGTAGACAAGAAGCAACTTATGGAGGTATATGGTATAGACAGCACGGCAGTCAGTCTCATTTTCACCAGGGTTACACTCACCCTTGATTCAGTTGAACCGTTGCTTCTCGACAACGCTTCCTTTGGTGATCTTGCACGTCATCCATATGTAGGATATGAGACTGCCAGGCTGATTACAAGGTACCGGAGTCTTGCCAGCGAGCCCCTGACGCTTGGTTCGATGGTCAGACGTAATGTCATCACACCGAGGCAGGCTGAGCGGATGGCTCCCTATGTAAGGCCTTCTGAGGGGGCTGTGGGCAATGAGTATGAATTTATTTCATCAAAAGTTTTGAAATGAATTTCAGAGGTATTAATTTTGCGGCTCGTTTTAACATAAAGAATAAGTATGATCATTGTACCGGTAAAAGAAGGCGAGAACATCGACAGGGCCCTTAAGAAATTCAAGAGGAAATTCGAGAAGACGGGTGTAATCCGTGAGCTAAGGTCGCGTCAGGCTTTTGTCAAACCCTCGGTGCGCCGCAGGGAAGAGATAAAGAAAGCCGTATATGTTCAGGCAATGCAGCAGGAGGAGGAGTAATCGCTCTGCTGCCGGCCTTTCTTAATATTTAATAAAATTAAAGGTTCCTTTTATGGACAAAAAGGAATCGTTCCTGCAATACATCAGTACCGAGAAGCGCTATTCCCGGCACACTGTTACTTCCTATAAGAACGATCTTGATCAGTTTTACAAATGGCTCGGGGATAATAATCCCGGAGCCGATGTTGTTTCAGTCACCCAGGCAGAGGTGAGGGGTTGGATGGTTTCACTGATAGAGGGAGGGGCTGCTACGGGTACAGTTCATCGTAAGATATCAGCCCTCAGGGCATTTTTCAGGTATCTGCGCAAGCGCGGCATGATCAGCGCTGATCCGGCCTCGGGAGTGAAGCTTCCGAAGAAGACCAAACGACTACCTGTCTTTGTTGCGGAGGAATCGCTTGACAGGTTGCTTGACGATTTCAAATTCGGTGATAATTTTTCAGGGTTTCGCGACAGGACTATTGTGGAATTTTTGTATCTTACAGGCATGAGGAGGTCGGAATTGATTAACCTGCGTGATGGGGATGTGGATCTCTCCTCGGGGCAGGTGAGGGTGACGGGAAAACGCGGGAAGCAGAGGGTTATTCCCCTGACAGGCAGCTTCATGAAATCGATTCAGTCATATCTTGCCATACGGAAGGCCGAGGGTCTGCCCGGAGAGTGGCTTTTTGTCACAGAGAGAGGGAACAAAATGTACGACAAGAGTGTTTATAATATTGTAACGAGATATCTCTCGATGGTGACTACGGTTGAGAAGAAGAGTCCTCATGTGCTCAGGCATACCTTTGCCACTCACATGTTAAATCACGGGGCTGACCTCAACTCAATCAAGGAGTTGCTGGGCCATGCCAGCCTGTCTGCAACCCAGGTCTACACGCACAATACGTTTGAACAGTTAAAGAAAGTATATAAACAGGCTCACCCAAGAGCTTAAAACACAAATAACAGGAGGTACTGCCATGAACATTCAGATCCATTCAATCAGGTTTGATGCTGACAAGAAGCTGCTCGATTTTGTTACACAGAAAGTAAACAAGTTGTCACTTTTAAGTGATGATATAGTCAGTGCGGAGGTGTTTCTGAAGCTGGACCATGATGAGGAGAGGGAGAACAAGATCACGGAGATCAAGGTAGAGTATCCGGGAGGGCCGCTTTTTGCACGCAAGCAAAGTAAAACATTTGAGGAAGCTGCCGACAATGTAGTAGCAGCCCTTAAGCGGCAGATTGTCAAACAGAAGGGCAAGATGCGCGGGGAGTAGTTTCTCGGCCTCAAAAAAACTTTATATTATTTTTGAGATTTGAATTTTTAATTCCTACATTTGCAGACCGATTTTTGAGGGTAATTTCTCAGCAATCGGTCGTTCTTTCAAAAGCCGATGTAGCTCAGTTGGCCAGAGCAGCTGATTTGTAATCTGCAGGTCGGGGGTTCGAATCCCTTCATCGGCTCATTATGTGATGAGTATGTGTATGTCAAACCAGGCATACTCTGTTAAGAAGGGGAGATACCAAAGTGGCCAACTGGGGCAGACTGTAAATCTGTTGTCTGAAGACTTCGTAGGTTCGAATCCTGCTCTCCCCACTTTTTAACGGTGTAAGCATCAATGCACTCTTTCCCTGCAAGGGGGTACCTGGGTGCCGGTTAAAGATATAAGCGGGAGTAGCTCAGTTGGTAGAGCATTAGCCTTCCAAGCTAAGGGCCGCGGATTCGAATTCCGTCTCCCGCTCATTATGCCGATGTAGCTCAGGGGTAGAGCACTTCCTTGGTAAGGAAGGGGTCATGAGTTCAATTCTCATCATCGGCTCAAACGATTTTGGATGTAAATTTAATTTAATAAGCTTTTAGTTATGGCAAAAGAAAAATTTGACAG